>CAZLAJ010000027.1:0-10878 GCA_964557525.1 uncultured Gammaproteobacteria bacterium
TACTATGATACGGGGAACAAACTAGAGTATATGATGACCTCAGTTGACCTTGCACTCCGGAACGAAGGCTTTGGTGGAGAGTTTAAAAAGTATTTACAATCCTTAAAGCTCGAATAAGCGATAAGGGAATGAAGTCGGCGTAAATTGTATTGCAAATAGCAGTTCCCGCTGATACAATTGACAGTTATGAGTAAAGATACAAACATATTACAAGATCTTTTTGCAGCCCAGGCACATCTTGGACACAAAACAAACAGAGTCCACCCGAAGGCAAAAAAGTATATCTATTCTGTTGATAATGGCATCTCCATTATCGATTTGACACAGACTGCACCACTTCTTGAAAACGCAGTTGAGTTTGCCCGTGAGCTTGGTAAAGAGGCTAAACACCTTGTTGTTGTAGGCACCAAAAAGGTCGCCTCACCTGTTGTTCTTGAGCTTACAAAGAAATTTAATGTTCAGTACGTTGCTACCAAATGGCCTCCCGGTTTGTTAACAAACTTTGAGAGCATGAAGAGTAATCTCAAAAGAATAAAAGATCTGAAGACCGCGCGGGATAACGGCGAATGGGAAAGCCTTATTAAGTTTGAACAGAGCAGATTATCTAGAGAATTAGGAAAACTTGAACGTGTGTACGGAGGCATCGTTGAACTGGATCGCATTCCAGATGCTCTCTTTATCATTGACCTCAAAAAAGAAAAAAATGCGTTAATTGAAGCACAAAAAAACTCGCTCCCCGTTATCGCAATAACAGACACCAATACTGATCCTTCAACAGTGAAGTACCCAATCCCAGCAAATGATGATTCTGCTACATCAATCGCATATATCCTTGAAAAAGTGCTAACAGCGTATACAAAGGGTAAGGGCGCATAATCCAAGATCTATCTTACTTATCACACTCCTTCATCCACAAGTACGCATGAGCATATCCCTTTACAGTTGCAATTTATGAGTTACAATAAAGTACTATGGCAATTGATCTCAACAAACTAAAACAGCTCCGTGAGGAAACCGGTCTTTCAGTCTCTCTCTGTAGAAAGGCATTGGAAGAGACAGATTATGACATTGAAAAAGCAAAGAAGAAACTAAACGAGTGGACAGGGGAGAAGATATCAGAAAAATTGACAAGAACAGCTTCACAAGGTGGAATATTCTGCTACATGCATCACAACAGGAAGATCGCCGGTATGGTTGAGTTACGATCAGAAACGGACTTCGTCTCAGGCAATGATGAGTTTAGAAAACTGGGAAATGAGCTTGCGATGCAGATTGCAACTTTTCCTGCTGAGGACGTTGAATCGTTTCTAAAACAGGAATACATCCGTGATGCAAAACAGACAATAGACGAACTGATCAGGGCTGCAATTCTGAAGTTTGGTGAAAACATCCAGGTTGCGCGAATCGTTCGCTGGGAGCTTGGACAAAATTGACTGTTCCGTATTATCAACTATTGATCGCCACAGCCGCAATATCAATCAAAACATATGGACCACATATCAGGATATAAAGCTTTTTCACAAAAGATAATCGTGTCTCTTAAAGAAGATCTCAAATCTATACGCACCGGAAGAGCAAATCCAGCAATGGTTGAAGGAATTGTCGCAGAGGTATATGGTGGATCAACAAAACTTAAGCTTATGGAACTTGCAGCAATTACAACAGAAGGCCCTGCGGCACTGGTTGTTGCGCCTTTTGATCCCTCAACCGTATCAGACATCGAGCGGGCAATCTTTAAATCTCCGCTCGGCATCTCTCCACAAGTTCAGGGCGCGCGCATTTTTGTCCGTATCCCGCCACTATCACAGGAGCAGAGAGAGAAGATGCTAAAACTCGTGGGTAGCATGGTTGAAGAACGAAAGGTTATGATACGTAACGAACGGGACGAAGTACGCAAACGCATCCGGGCCGAGCTTGATCGAAAAGAAATTACAGAAGACGACAAATACCGATTAGAGAAAGATATCGATGCTGCTACTCAGTCTGCAATGACAGAGATAGATTCGATGAAAGAAAGCAAACATGCTGAACTAATGGAAGTGTAAAAACGGCCAGGTCTGTTACAATGTAGTATCAACGATTAATTCCAAATGTCAATTACTCCAACCAGCTTTGCCTTATTCTTCATAATGCTCCTTATCCTCGTGCTTGTACACGAATTTGGCCATTTCATCGCAGCTAAACTCTCTAAAGTGCGTGTTGATGAGTTTGGATTTGGACTTCCTCCAAGACTCTGGGGCAAGAAAGTAGGGGAGACTATCTACAGTGTTAACTGGCTCCCTATCGGTGGATTTGTAAAGGTATACGGAGAAGAATACTCGGAGCTTGATGAGAAGAATGCTGACAAATCCACAACTGATAAATCGCGTGCTTTTGCATATAAATCACCATGGCAAAAAATATTTATTCTTACAGCAGGAATAATTGGCAACTTCCTCCTTGGATGGCTGCTCATCTCATTCCTCTTTACACAGGGCGTACTCACCTCTACAAACCAGGTGATTGTAGAAAAAGTACAGTCAAACTCACCAGCCGCAACAGTAGGCATTAAGGAAAAAGACGTTATTCAAAAAATTGAATCAAGGGGTAAAGAATATCCGCTCGCCTCATCTTCCGACCTTATAAAAGCGACAAAAGAACTCGGTGATCAAGAATCTACTCTTGTAATTAAACGGGGTAATGAAACACTCACATTCAGCATAACACCAAGAAAAAATCCTCCGAAAGGACAGGGATCGCTCGGCGTAGTTATCACCTCACTCACCGAAAAAAAATATCCATGGTACTTGGCTCCATTCTATGGTCTGGTCGAGGCATTTAACATTACGGCCCATATTATCGTTGAACTTTTACGAACCATTGCAATGCTCATCACCTTCCAGAAGCCACAAGTTGACGTAGCGGGACCGATTGGAATCCTTCAATACACAGGACAGGCAGCAAGCTACGGAATGAAGGCATTTCTTGAGCTGGTTGCATTACTCTCATTGAACCTCGCGGTCGTGAACATACTTCCGTTTCCCGCGCTTGACGGCGGAAGACTCGTCTTTGTTATCTACGAGGCAATTACAAAGAGAAAAGTGAATCAAAACTTTGAACGCAACCTTAACTTTATTGGCATCATCTCACTCATTGCACTCGCCGCACTCATCTCTATTAACGATATTGTTAAACTGATGCGGTAACGTACCATGAAGCTACGGTTTGAAAATATCACAATATCTGGAGGAGTTGCAGTCGGCAAGAGCACTCTCGCATACAACTTAAAGCCCTTCCTTGAACCCTTTGGATGGAAGTTCAAATCCGTCGGAGAGATATTCCGAGAGCATGTAAAAGAACACGTTCTTCCCAGCGCCACCCTTGCCTCAGACGAGTATGACCGCCAGATGGAAAAAGAAGTTGAAAGAAAGCTTACTGAGGAACAAAACTGGGTTATACAGGCGTGGATCTCTGGATTTGTCGCTCGCAATCTCCCAAAGACCCTTCGCATTCTGCTCGTCTGCCGGGAAAATGCACTGCGTGTTGACCGGGTTGCGAACCGCGACCGTATTACAGTTCAACAGGCTAAGGAGTTCATCAAAAAAAGAGAAGAGGAGAATATCGGAAAGTACAAACGGCTGTACGGAGACCACAATTTTTGGAACCCGCAGCACTACCATCTCGTTATCGATACATACCAATCCGGCCAGCTGGAAACAGTCGGAATCGTACTTGATGAGTTAGGGTATAATCAGAAAAGCATAGAAATAATTACTAAATAACGGTATGAAATATTCAAAATATTTCGGCAAAACGATTAAAGATAATCCATCTGATGCAACACTCATCTCTCATATACTGCTACATAAGGCTGGATATATACGCGAGTCCACCGCAGGTAGATACTTTTTCCTTCCGCTCGGACTGAGGGTTCAGCAGAACATAATAAGAGTAATTAAGGAGGAGATGGACCGAGCTGGAGCTCAAGAAATGCTCTCCCCGGTACTTCATCCTCTAGATCTTTGGAAGGAAACGAACAGAAACACTGAAGCGGGATTTGAGCTCTCAATCATTAAGGACCGCCGTGATATGGAGTTTGCGCTTGGCGGCACAGCTGAAGAGATGTTCGTTGATGTAGTGCGAAAATTCCAACTAAGCTATAAAGACCTTCCATTTAACATCTACCAGTTTTCAACTAAATTCAGAGATGAACTGAGAGCACGGGGTGGACTCTTGAGAGTTCGTGAGTTCATTATGAAAGATGCCTACTCATTCGACCGGAACGAAGAGGAGTTTAAAAAAGAGTATAAGAATATGGAGGAAACATATACTCGTATTTTTAGCAGACTGGGACTGAAGACTACTATTGTTGAATCAGACGGCGGGTATATCGGAGGCGAGTACTGTCATGAGTTTGTTGTTGAGTCTCCGGTAGGGGAGAGTACTTACTTTGTTACGGAAGACAGCACATATGCGGCACACGAGGATGTTGCAGTATTTGATAAACAAACACCGGAAGAAAAGGAAGGGATGAAGGTAATGGCACCAGTTGACGCTGTAAGAGGACCCACCATGCAAGATGGGGTAAAGCTGCACAATATGCCGCTCTGGAAGCAGATCAAGGACGTGCTGTATGTTGATGAGACTGGCAGATATATTCTGGCAGTCATACGGGGAGACTATGATGTAAATGAGGTTAAGTTAAAAAAACTCGTATCATGCATATCACTGCGCTCTGCAACAGAAGCAGAGATTCGCACAGCTCTTAAATCAGAACCCGGCTTTTTATCTCCCGTTGGAATAAAAGAAAGAACAGATAGTGCTGCAAGACTCGTCATTGTCGTTGACGATTCCATCAGAACGGTCACCAATCTCTACGGTGGAGCAAATGAAAAAAACAAAGATCTGTTTAATGTTAATATCGACCGGGACTTTAAAGCTGATATTGAAGGAGATATTGCTGCAGCAAAAGAAGGCTATACTCATGATGGCAAGAGGCTTATCAAAAAAAAGGGAATAGAGGTAGGAAATATCTTTCAACTCGGATACCATTATTCTTCTAAGATGAAAAATGCAACATATATCGACGTGGATGGGAAAGAAAAACAGTACTATATGGGCTGCTATGGAATCGGTATTGGTCGTACTCTTGCCACATTAGTCGAGGTTTTCCATGATGAGAAGGGTATCAAATGGCCGGATATAGTGGCACCATTTATCGTTCATCTCATTGGACTCAATCTCGATGATTCGGAGGTAAAAAAGCAGGTTGATTCTCTCTATCGCATGCTTACAGAAAAAGGCATTCAAGTGCTCTTCGATGATCGGGAGGGTATATCAGCAGGCGCCAAGTTTGCTGATTCCGACCTCATTGGTATTCCATACCGTGTCGTTGTTTCTAAAAAGACCGGCGACCAGATAGAAGTGAAACGGAGAGATGAACATGAAGCGACATATATGCCTGTTGAGGAACTTCTAAAGCAGATCGGGCGTTAATACATTATTTACTATCTCGTGAAACGAATCGTTACCCATCTAAAACCTGATCTGGATGCAGTAGCTGCCTGCTGGCTTATTCACAAATACCTTCCTGGCTGGAAAGAGGCTTCAATTGAGTTTGTTGCTGCAGGATCAAAAACGGAGGACGTTGTTCATCCTGATGAGAATGATGAGATCATTCATGTTGATACCGGAGGTGGAAAATTTGACCACCACGACAGTAACGAAGATACCTGTGCCGCCATGCTCGTATACCAGGACCTGATGAAAAAGAACCTTATTCACCCATACCACAAAAAAGCTCTCGAGAGGCTGTTACAGTACGTAAATGATACTGACCACTTTCGCGAATCCCACTACCACCAGGCTCAGGATGATATCTACGATATGTGCCTACACCAGATAGTTGTTGGACTAAATCATACGCTTTCCGATTCTATGCAGGTGATCACTCACACGTTCGCCATTCTTGAGGCGGAACTGCAGTTGTTGAGGAATAAAGTGAGGGCAGAGGAAGAGATACAAAAGGGGATAGAGTTTCAAAGCAAATGGGGACGGTCTCTTGCTCTTACCTCAAGAAACGAAGAAGCGATGAAGCTCGCAATGAAGATGGGGTATGAGCTTGTTTTGAGAAAAGATCCAGAACGAGGAGGTGTGAGGATTAAGACACTGCCGAGTAATACAAGCAACTTAAACGAGCTCTATGAACTTCTCAAAACAAAGGATGAAAATGCTTCATGGTTTATGCACCAGTCAGGAAATGTCCTTTTGAACAGCTCCTCAATTAATCCTGCGCTCGTTCCCACCACTCTTTCTTTAAATGATGTAATTGAAATAATCAAGTCGGTCAGATAGAATAGAGTACATACGAAGTTGAGTGTATTGGTGGGCTTCATTTCCATACATTCGTTTATTGAGAAAGGGGGAGTATATATTTATGGTTTACGTTTCAAAAAAGAAAGGCGACACAAAGGACACTATCTTTAGAAAGTTCTCACGCATGTTTATGGACGAACAGATCGTCGACAAGCTGCGGGAGATCCAGTTCTATAAAAAACCCTCACGCAGGAGACTTGAAAAAATTCGAGACCGTGCACGGGGAGTACATGTGCGCTCGGGCTCGCGTTTGCGCAAAGCCTAAACATATATTAGCCCTGAGGGGATTCCCCTCAGGGCATTATCTCATTTATGTCACTCATCTCTGTCAACTCTTCTTCCCGCTACCCAGTGTCCCGGAAAAAAATCTCAACGATGGCGTATGAACATATGCAGAATCTACAGCTACCCCTAGATCACCACTTAAATATTGCATTTGTAGGAAAGATTAAAATGCGACAGATTGCGTCTACGTATAAACATGAGGATGTAGCGCTTCCTGTTCTTGCGTTTCCTTACTTTGAGAATCAGGACGGAGAACCATTCATGGGTGAGATAGTTATCTGCTACCCACAGGCTGTTCTTCTTGCTGCAGAACGGAATAAAACTGTTGACGATATGCTTTCCTGGCTGCTTGAGCATGCACTCAAAAATCTCAAAAACTCACAACCAAGATGACATATCTCATCAGATGCTGTATAGTATTCGTATGCTCTATCTCAAGTACCGTCCCCGCACTGTAGGAGAACTTGATAACTCCACTGCACGCGAAGCATTAGGCAAACTGCTTGCAACAAAAAAACTCCCTCATGCCTTTCTCTTCACTGGACAAAAGGGAACCGGCAAGACCTCATCTGCGCGCATTCTTGCAAAGGCCGTCAACTGTTTAGAGAATTCATATTCAGGGAAAAGCGATTCATATGAACCATGTAACAAGTGTGCAAACTGCAAAAGTATTGATTCTGGCTCTTCGCCAGATGTGTTTGAGCTTGATGCAGCCTCAAACAGAGGAATAGACGAGGTGCGAAACCTCATTAAAGAAGCAGGGTTTGCACCAATGGCTGGAAACTACCGAGTCTTTATCATAGATGAGGCCCATATGATCACGAATGACGCATTTAACGCACTCTTGAAGACTCTTGAGGAACCTCCTCCCTCCGTCATCTTCATTCTTGCTACCACTAATGAGGAGAAGGTCCCAAAAACAATTGTTTCACGCTGTTATGCAATCAAGTTCAGCTCCGCAGTAAAACTGGATATCAAATTGAAGTTGAATAAGATAATAAAACAGGAAAACATGAGATTGCCAGACGGCGTCGTAGATTTGATCTCTCAACACAGCGAACACTCATTTCGGGATGCAATACGACTCCTCGAAGAACTAATTGTGCAGAACAAGCTGACAGAAGAAGAAGCTGCTCAATATCTCGGTGTACGAACAACAGAGGGTATCCTTGAACTGCTTGATAAAGATGAGAGTAAGGACGCACTGCAGTGGGTAGAGGAACATGTAAAGACGGGAGGCTCTATCAAACACCTCATCGCCGATCTTATCGACGCGACCCGAGACCACTTAATGAAACTGAAGGGAGTAGATGTCGATTCGCCAACATCCCTTCATCTGACCGTTCAGGAATCCATGGTGTTAATTAAGTCGCTGCAAGAAGCATATGCAAGCCTACGAATAACGCCAATAGAATCATTACCTCTTGAGATCGCCCTGATAGAGTTTTATAATTACAAAAATAGAAATACAAAATAATTTATCAATTTCAATTATAGTTGTATGAATAATCCATTAAGTTCACTCGGCGATCTGCAAAAACTTCAGCAGCAGGCTCAAGCAATGCAGAAGGCACTTCAACAGGAAGAAGTAACAGTTGATAGAAATGGAGTAATGGTAAAAGTGCGGGGCGATCAGCAAATACTGGAAGTTTCTGTTGATGGCATTATTGAAAACAGAATTGCAGATGCTATTAATGAAGCTGTCAAAAAAACACAGGAACTTGCAGCACGCAAACTTATTGAGATGTCACAGGGACAATAACATGAAACTATTTGCTGGAACCTCAAACCTACCCCTAGCACAAGAGCTGTCTACACTTCTCTCACTCCCTCTGTCAAAGGCAGAAGTTATCAGATTTGACAACTCAGAGGTGAAGGTAACAATACTGGAAGATATTACAAACGAAGATTGTTACGTTATCCAGCCTACTTCAAACCCTACTGACACTCACATTATCGAGCTTCTCTTTTTTATCGATGCGCTCAAGAGACAAGAAGCACGCAAAGTTACCGCACTTATCCCTTACTTTGGCTATGCAAGACAAAATGCACAGCATCGGAAAGGGGAAAGTGTATCGATGAATGTCATAGTGAAGATGCTAGAGACTGTTGGTGCGGATGAGGTTACCGTCTTGACTCTCCATGAAGAGGCATCAGCCGGAATGTTTAGCATACCGTTCACCAATGCATCAGCGCTCGCGGTACTTGTCCCACAGGTAAAAGAATACATACTCAGCGTAATGGGCAGTAGTTCGATAGAAGATGGAGTTGCGTTCGTAACACCTGATCAGGAGGGAGTAGAACGTGCTCGACTCTTTGCCGAAGCAGTATTCCCCGAACACTCTGTTGAGATTGCGGTGACTGAGAAAAAACGAAATCTTGATGTTAAACATGAGAGTGAAGCGATGGCGCTATACGGAAACGTGGAAAACAAAGTGTGTGTTATTGTTGATGACATTATCACATCTGGCGGTACCGTGATTCACTCTACAGACCTTTGCCTTCAGAAAGGTGCAAAACGGGTAATCTGCTGCATTGCTCATCCGGATCTTGCACCAGATGCTGCAAATAAACTTCAAAACTCACAAATAGACCGCTTTTTTGCAACAAACACAGTTGAGCTTAAACCGGAGAATAGATTTCCGAAACTGACCATAGTTTCTGTTGCGGAACTGCTTAAGCAGTATGTGAAATAAACAAGGATATAATATTGATTACCGACAGAAGTATATTATTTACTATGCCTCACGTCTTCCCTCAATAGATTTACGAAGCGTCATATAATCAGCAAACTCCAAATTTCCGCCAATCGGAAGACCATAAGCAAGTCTTGTTATCTTAAAAAATCTGTTATTCTTCTCCTTAATTTCATTCAGCTTGTTCTTTATATATGCAGCGGTTGCTTCTCCTTCCATATCAGGATTGGTTGCAAGCATGATCTCGCCTATCTCTTCGTTATCTTCGACTCGCCTCAATAGAGATTCAATGTATATATCATCAGGACCTATGTTATTCAACGGATCAATCCTGCCATGAAGAACGTGGTATACGCCGGAATAGATATTTCCCTGTTCGAATGAAAGTAAATCTAATACATCCTCAACCACGGTAATCGTACGCTTATCCCGTGCGGGATCTGAGTCAATCTCGCAGATCTCTTCTTCCGTTAGGTTCATACAGATGGTACAGAGTTTGGTACGTTCCCTTAGAGTGCTTACCCTCTCTGCAAAATCCTTCAGATCTTTTTCCGGTAGACGCAAAAAATAGAAAGCCAATCGGTTTGCTGTTTTTTGTCCAATACCGGGCAGACGCTCTAAAAACTGCGATATGTATCTTAGGTGTGCTGGTAAGGTCGCCATAGTAATAAAATACGCTTATTACACTCTGTAGTACACAATTGATAAATAGTGCCTGTAGCTTCCTGTTATATCTGGATAATGTCTACGACGATGAGTGGTTCACGGCCTTTTTCCTTGTAGAAGAAATCTTCAAGGTGGGAGGCAATGTTTTGTTTCAACCCGCTCATATCCCATACTCTACCAGGTTTCAGCTGTTTCTCTAACAATGCTGAGGCTTTTTCAAATAGCGTGTCTTCGCCTTTCTCAAAGACAAAGCCTCGTGAAACAAATTTTGGTCTGGCAATGAGCTTCCAGTCTTGGTCAATGATAACAAGGGCAACGACAATTCCTTCGGAAGATAATGTTTTGCGGTCGCGCAATACAACGTTCCCTACGTCACCTACGCCATACGCGTCTACGTAAATATTCTTTGTCTCTATCCTCTCGCCGACCGTTGCGTTCCTTTTAGAAAACCAGACTGTATCGCCCTCATCTAGGGTAAACACTGTGTCTCTCTCAAAACCAAGCTCTTCCATTAATTTCTGATACTGGTGCTGATGGCGAATATCGCCTCCAATGGGGATAAAGAACTTAGGGTTAGTGAAACGGGCAAGAAACTTCATATCTTCACGGTTTCCATGACCTGATGCGTGAAGCTGATCCTGAATGTCCGAGTAGATAACGTCTGCTCCTTGCAATGACAGTTCTTCTATCAAACCGTATACCTCGTTCTCATTGCCGGGGATAGGATCTGACGAAAAAATGACTTTGTCTCCTGGTTTTATAGATATATTCTTATTCATCTTATCAGCGAGCTTTGATAAGGCAGATCCGTACTGACCTTGGGAGCCAGCCACAATGAGACATACTTTATTTGGCGGCAGTCTTGGCACTTCTTCTT
>CAZLAJ010000028.1:0-10791 GCA_964557525.1 uncultured Gammaproteobacteria bacterium
CGAATAGTACGGAATTTTGTTATACAAGCCATCGGGATTAATTGTATCGAACAGGGATTGGTAGGATATGGGAATGTCGCCTACTAAGTGCTTAGGCGCAAGCTTTCTGCCTTTACCCAACGATATATATTTCTGTGAGCTGGCAAGAGCATTAAGAAATCTGTCTTTTCCCATGTGGCCAAAATGGAGGCCGCTGTCGTCCCCTCCTGCCTCAAGAACAAATCTGGATATTTTATTATTTGGTTTACGGTAGTTATATACCACCGCTTTGTTTGCTCCTGAGGAATGTCCAACTAAAATAAATGTTGTATAGCCTAGTGATTGTAAAAAAGAAATTGCACCGTCTATATCTGCCATACATTCTTCTATTAATTCGTATGTCATTCCATACAGCACCTTTTCACCCTCTCTTCCCTCTACAACTTTCTTTATTGATTTGATATAGTGGGCGCCTCTGTTGTTAAACGGGAAGAAGGCATAGTCGTGTTTGTTATATGTCTCAGCAAACTCATTCATCTCAGGCTTATAGAACACGGATGAGCTGCCGTTGCCATGAAGGTAAATAATTACTTTATCAGTCTTTTTCTCAGGCTCATACAGCAGTCCCGGAAGAAGCAGATTGTCTGTTGTGAGGAAATGAACGAGACGCGTTTTATTCATTATTCGTTCTGAGAGTGGCTCCAAATTGTGATTCAATCATTGTTTTTATAGCGTTTCTTGTTTCTTCCACCTGTTTGTTTGAAACAGTGTCATCAGCACTTCTGTACTGCAGTCTAAGAAGAATAGATCGCTTGTCATTTATCATTCTGTCTTCGACAAGCGATACACGGTACACAATTGGAGACGAATGTTGTATTGCCTCCATAATCTTCCCTACCGAAGTGCTCTTCTCGACAAAGAATGATAGATTTTCAAAGATAGATTGGTGGAAGGTATAGGATGGTTTCTCAGAATAATCCTTTAGTGGCCAGTCTTCGATTGAAAATTCCGTAAAGTATGCAGGAGTTTTCATTGGCAATCTTTCTATTACTATTCCATCCATTTTCTCAGACAGTCCCAGTTTTTCGAGAAGTTCCTCACATACTCCCTTAACTGTTAAGTACGTTGCGGATGGAGAGATGGCAAGGAGGGCGAGCATATGCTCTTCTCTATATTTATCTCCCTCTTTGTAATACCTCTTTCCAATCTCAAACAGCAATACAGTTTCTTTA
Source organism: uncultured Gammaproteobacteria bacterium (assembly GCA_964557525.1). GTDB lineage: Bacteria > Patescibacteriota > Microgenomatia > UBA1406 > GWC2-37-13 > CAZLAJ01. Next base: position 1,212 of record CAZLAJ010000028.1, read on the forward strand.
CGGTGCTTCTGCTGATTGACTGCTGCGTTCAGAAGGGTATCTTTTAAGGTTGTTCTCAACATCGTTTTCTCACTGTTTAAAGAGTTTTCAAGTACAACTGGCTGGAGTTTGGAATTGGTTTCATTCACTAATGAATCGGTAATCTGTTCATCATAACCGCAGGCGGTTAATATGTCCCTCATCCGCTCCTCCAGCATATACTGTTTAGATTGAATATCTTTAGGTGGAGGAGTTTTGGGAAGTGTATATGGTATCTTGTCATATCCATAGAGCCGAAGCACTTCTTCGATCACATCCTCCTCCATTTCAACATCAGTTCTGTAGTAAGGCGGAATAACCTTCAACCCCTCTGTTGAACTTTCTTGGATGGTAAATCCTAGTTTTGTGAGCAGTGATTCTGCAGTAAGAAGATCAATATCAACTCCTCCAAGTCTTGAGAGGTTGCGAAGGGTGAGCATGATTGATATTGGAGTTGGCTGCACTGGATATTCTTCAGAAAAAGCCGTTACTGTGCCTCCTGCATACTCATTTATCAGCTGCACTGCACGTGATAAGGCCAAAGGCACAAGATCAGGATGGAGAAACTTTTCATGCCGTAATGAAGCTTCGGTACGGAGTGAGTGCCTCAGAGATGTTCTTCGTATGTATGCCTGATTGTATGTAGCTGACTCGAGAATAATATCGGTTGTATCATGTTTTATGCTTGTATGCTCTCCTCCAATCACACCAGCAATTGACAGAATTTTTTCACTGTCGGCAATCACGAGATCATCTTTTGTGAGTTTAATTCTCTTTTCTCCCAAAATTTCGATCGACTCTCCCTCTTCTGCATTACGAACGATAAAGTTCATGTTTTTCACCTCACGAACGTCATAAGCATGCATCGGCTCCCCGATCTCCACCATCACATAGTTCGTAACATCAACAACGATATTTATCGGTTTAATGCCGTAGGATACGAGTTGCTGTTGCATCCATTCTGGAGAAGGACCGAGCTTTACTCCCGTAACCACTATCGTTTGAAAACGGTAACAGGCATCGGTATTTTTAACCTCGATTGTCTTTGTTTCTCCATGACTTTTCAAGATCTCTACATTGTCATATGGGGACTCTAGTTTTGTATTTAATACAGCGGCCGTCTCTCGTGCTATACCAAGAAGAGAGAGACAATCAGAACGGTTCTGACGTATCTCAAAATCATAGACAATATCTTCCCCTACTTGCTTCGGCGGTCCATCCTGCATATGGCCTATGCTCGTTAACTGTTTTGACCACTCTGACAAATCACCAGTAAGTGATACGTATTGTTTCAGCCAGTTAATAGGTACTTTCATATTATTCAAATACAATACTGCCATCGTATAACCGTCGTACGTCGTTTATCCCATAGGTAAGCATCACGAGGCGGTCGAAACCCATTCCAAATGCAAAGCCTGACCACTCCTGCGGATCGACACCGCAGGACTTCAATAGATTCGGATGTGTCATTCCGGCGCCAAGCACCTCAACATACCCTCGATACTTGCAGACCTGACAGCCTGCACCATGACAGAATGTACACTCAATATCCATACCAGCTCCAGGTTCAACCTGTGGATAGTACTTGCATCGGAATCGTGTTTTTACATCTTTTCCGTAGAGAAACTGGGCAAATGCATGCAGCATACCCTTCAGGTCAGCCATGCTAATTCCCCTGTCAACCAGCAGTCCTTCGTACTGGTAAAACATAGAGTTGTTTGTTGCGTTTGCTGCCTCATTCCGGTATACCTTTCCTGGTACTACAATCCGGAGCGGCAGTTCTTCGGCTGTTAGTGCGCGCGTTTCAACTGATGAGGTGTGGGTCCGAAGAAGCACTTCAGGCTCAGAGACGTAGAGCGTGTCTTGCAGTCCTCGTGCCGGATGGTCTTCAGGAAGGTTTAGTTTCTCAAAGTTAAACTCATTTGTCTCAATCTCTGGACCCTCGTATACACTAAAGCCGTAGTACCGAAAGAAGGAATTCAGTTTACGGGCAACCTGTGTTGCTGGATGCAGATGTCCGACAGAGGGTCGAACACCTGGAAGCGTTATGTCAATATCCTCTGTAATGGCCTCATTCGTGTGAATAAAAGAAGAGGAGTGAATAAGTTCTTCTATCTCATTCTTTAAGGTATTAATCTGTTGTCCGAGTGTCTTTCTCTCTTCTGGTGATGTGTCTTTCAGCTGTGTAAATAATCCGTTTACGATACCGTTTCTACCGAGGTACTTAATGCGGAGTTCTTCTACCTGTTCAGAAGAGCCGGTTTGAGAAAGTTCATCTTTAAGCTGTGAGATGATTGAAGAGTTATCGACCATAATCGAATTATAATTAATGGAATCGGTAAATTCATCAGAAGAAGAGATTAATGATCGTAAAGAGGGTGGTGATATAATAGTAAGCCATGCAGAGCGCCGAAGGATTGCAAATAAGAAGGTATCTAGAGCAGTTTACAAAACCACGATTTTATATTAAATACGAACCACATCCAGCAGATTCTGCGACTCTCTGCACCCTTCCATCAGGAGAAAAGTACCAACTGAGTCATTCAGCAGATAGCAGACCTTCTCATCAGTTTACCAGCTTTTCGCAGGAACTGAGACTACGTGCAAATGCTTTATATTATCCAGAGGAGTATAGGACGGCAATTCATGAGACTCTCGATGGAATGACTAACTGCAACTCAGCAGTAAACAAGATCATTACTGAACTATTGGTAAGAGGAGACGATAGAATAGATGCGCTTATCCCCCACTGGTTATATATCGCACTCAGTGCGCGTCTGCAGTTTGGAGATCGGTTTATCCTTTCTCCACCCCAATACGCTTCGTATCAACCCTCGGAATATGAACGACAAGTATATGGTATTTCGGATGAAGTGTATAGAGAGTTCTGCCGAACAGCAGTACCTACGCTTACCGGAGCCGCAGTGCCTCTAACTGGTGCTTATGACGATGACTATGAGTTATTGTGGGAGGAGATTACGCTATTACGTGCACGAAGGGCGCAATAGCACAAGGACAGTTGTCATTCTCCGGAGGAAGGAGCGATGATCTACTCGAGATTAGTGCATGGCATGAATTGTTGGAGGAAGCTCCACAGTTAAAAGAAATTGGAATAAATATATTTTCCGTTCTCTCTGATGCAACTCTTTTCAAAGCTCAGTTTTTATCAGTAGCTGATCAAGTGCTCATTGATTCTAAGGGACAGCTGCGTAAATTTCGGACTTACGTGTTTACATTTTCCTTTTTAGGTCATGACTTTATGATTAACAGAGTATACGATCCGGCTGATTATCCATCTCGGATTCAGGGAGATGATGGGGATGGTGGAGGTGTATGGAGAATCGTACGGTTTGATGAAAATACAACGCTGTCAGGAGTTGGATACGACGAACTGTCGCCGGTTGCTCAGATAGCAATTAAGGCATTACAAAGAAGAGGAAGAGGAGTATTCAGGTCTCAGAGGAAGAAGTAGTGAGATTACTTTACTTTCTCGACGATCTTAGCGAACATCTTTGGCTGTTCTGTAGCCATCTGAGAAAGAATCTTTCTATCAATACTTACGTTTTTCTCTTTTAGTTTGCTTACGAAAGAACTGTAGCTTATGCCAAACGATCTGACTGCAGCGTTTAACCGCACGATCCAAAGGGTTCTCATATCTCGTTTTTTAATCTTTCTTCCGTCATATGCATACTGGCCAGCATGAAGAACAGCCTCTTTAGCTTTTTTAATCTGCTTGCTTCTCGTCATCCAGTATCCTTTTGCAAGGTTTAATACTTTCTTATGTTTTCTTTTTGTTGTAATACCACCCTTAACGCGCGCCATATGATTTATGCAATTCCTAACATCTGTTTAACTTTTTTCTCAAATACTCCCTCTAACGGTTTCAATTTTTTTAAATCACGAACCTGTCGTTTAGATTTGCTGTGTTTAATATGTCTCAAGTAGTGGGATCTGTGAAGAACTTTACCAGATCCGGTTACTTTGAAACGTTTGCTTGCCGATTTGTCTGTTCGTTGCTTTGCCATAGTAATCGAAACACAATTATAACATGATTAAAAAGTATTGTCACGTGAAGTATATCGAGATTATTTCTTCTTTGCAACAACTGCCCGTATTACCCTCCCCTCAAGCTTTGGTTCTTTTGAGAGGTTTACCTCTCCTAAACCTGAGATGAAGGTTTTTAAAAGCTCAAATGCCATGTCTCTTTTGCCCATCTCTCGGCCCTTTAACGTAAGGTTTAGTCTAACTTGGTTGCCTTCGGTGACAAATTCGATAGTTTTGTTCTTAAGTCGTTCTAAATCGGCATCGGCAATAAAGAGGGAGAGATTGACATCTTTCACAATACTTTTCTTTACGCCTTTCCGTGCCTCTTTCTGTTTCTTTTCTTCCTGGTAGAGAAATTTCTTAAAATCTATGATTTTGGCAACGGGCGGTTCTGCCTGTGGTGCAATCAAAACCAAATCAAGCTCTTGTGTTTGGGCAGCATTAAGCGCCTCCTGTTTGGTCATTACCCCAAGCTGCGAGCCGTCAGGATTCAACACTCGTAGCGTAGGAGCTTCGATTCTAAAGTTTATTACATAATATTTATGGGTACTATGTTCCTGTGGTCTTCTGTAATGCGGACGACCCCCATACGGTCGGGAGCCAAAAGGTCGCTGTGGAAACGGCCTGAAGTTACTGGTACTTTTCAATTTGTTCGGTTAATTGATCAATAAAATGATTAAGATTGAGCTGTCCGAGGTCTTTACCTTCTCGGGTGCGGACAGAGACGATTTTATCTTTTTGAGAATCCATCTCTTTATCGCCAATTATAACCATGTAGGGAATTTTTTGCAAGGTAGAGCTTCTAATCTTATTCCCGATTGTCTTGCTCTCTTCATTTACCTCTACCCGTATACCTCTCTGTTCCATAGCTTTAGCAACTTCATATCCAAAACTGAGATGTTTCTCTCCAATAGGAAGAATATGCACCTGTACTGGTGAGAGCCACAGGGGGAATGCTCCTGCATAGTGTTCTATGATGATAGAGAGAAAGCGTTCAATCGATCCCATAATTGCAGCATGTATCATGACGATTCTCTCCTTTTCCCCCTCTTCATTAATGCAGTACAGATCAAACCGTTCTGGCATATTAATGTCGAGCTGAATTGTTGCAACCTGCCATTCCCGCCCCATGGAGTCTTTCGCGATAAAGTCGATCTTTGGTCCGTAGAACGCTGCTTCACCTACTCCTTCAATGTACTCAACTCCCCGTTCCTGTGCGATATCCTTTAATGCAGACTCTGCCATCTGCCACATCTCTGGTGTGCCGAGGTACGCTTTCATATTTGCAGGGTCATGCATGGATAGTCGTATCTTCAGCTCAAATCCAAATGTTGAGTAGAAGGTGTTCACAATATCCCAGATAAGGGAAAACTCATGCTTTATCTGATTTTGCCTACAGAATACATGCGCATCATCTTGAGTAAATGACCGTACTCGTGAGAGCCCTGATAGTTCGCCAGACTGCTCATCCCGGTAGCACATCGTCGTTTCTGCGTATCGCTGAGGCATTTCTCGGTAACTTCGAGGGTAGCGAGCAAAGATCTGAGTATGGTGGGGACAGTTCATCGGTTTCATGGCAAAATGGTGCCCCTCTCTTGTTTCAACATGAAACAACTCGGTTGCAAACTTTGCCCAGTGGCCACTCGTTTCGTACAGGTCTTTCTTCGTTATGTGTGGTATGGTTACCTTCATATACCCTCGTTCCTTACGAAGTTTCCACACATACTCATCCAGCAGTGTCCGGACAACTGTTCCTTTTGGCGTCCAGAGGGGAAGTCCCGGACCCACGAGATCTGAGAATACAAACAGATCAAGCTCTCGTCCCAGTTTCTTGTGATCTCTCTTTTTTGCCTCTTCCAACATAGTTATGTGCTTATCTAATTCTTCTTTGGTGAAAAAGGCTGTGCCGTAGATGCGGGTTAACATTTTGTTTTTCTCACTGCCCCGCCAGTACGCACCAGCAACCGATAGCAGCTTGAAGTATCTCAGTTGTTCTTTTGGGTTATCAATATGTCCTCCACGGCATAGATCAGTAAACGTCCCCGACTGGTACAGCGTAAGCTCTTCCCCTTTTTCAGCGATTTCATTAATCAATTCCAGTTTATATTCATTCCCTCCCATCCTTGCTACCGCCTCGTCTTGAGAAACAGGTATACGGGTAAATTCATCCCACGTCTTTACCAGTTCCTTCATCTTCTGTTCGATCTTTACAAGATCCGTTTCGCTTATGCTCTCGGTGCCAAAGTCAAAGTCGTAGTAGAAACCATCAGAAACAGCTGGCCCAATAGTCGGTTTGGCGTGCGGGTAGTAAAACGTTACTGCGGCTGCAAGCAAGTGCGCTGCAGAATGGCGAAGAGCATCAAGCGACTGTTCCATAATGGTATTTAAGTAAAATTATAACGTATCAGTTAATATGAAAAAACCCCGCTTGCGGCGGGGGTATTACATCTCACAAAACTACCCATCCGCCTCATCGGCTGGTAGTGGTAGTTGTGGTTATGTCTGACATGTTAGAAGTACTATATCTCACGTTGAAATAATTGTCAACATTTGATAATCTCATGTTTGCAATGAAGCTTATCCAGAATGTAGGTATTACATTTGATGATGTGTTGATGATTCCCCAGCGTACTCCTGTAGAATCGCGAAAAGATGTCTCTCTCAAAACAAAGCTTACAAGAAATGTAGAACTCGATGTACCTATTATCTCTGCGAATATGGATACTGTTACCGAGTCAGAAATGGCTATCGCAATGGCTCAGCTTGGCGGTATGGGTATTATTCACCGCTTTATGACCATTGATCAGGAAGCAGAAGAAGTTGCTGTTGTAAAAAAGGCGGGGTATCGTGTGGGAGCTGCAATCGGCATTAAAGATGATTACCTTGATCGGGCAAAAGCGTTGGTTGAGAGCGGATGTGATGTTCTCGTTATCGATATCGCCCACGGACACAGTGATTTTCTTATCAGGGTCTTAAAGAAATTAAAGTCATCCTTTAAAGATGTTGATGTAATAGCAGGAAATATTGCAACTGCACAAGCTGCTGAGGATCTCATCAAAGCAGGTGCAGATGGTATTAAGGTTGGTATTGGTCCTGGCGCACTCTGTACTACCCGTATCGTAACCGGTGCTGGTGTTCCACAGATAACGGCTATTAACGAAGCGGCAAAAGTCGCACACGCCGAAGGCGTCCCGATTATTGCAGACGGAGGTATTCGGTATTCAGGCGACATCGTAAAAGCGCTTGCAGTTGGCGCCTCATCCGTTATGATGGGAACGGTGCTCGCAGCCTGTGAAGAGAGTCCTGCAATCTCATTTGAACGGGAAGGAAAAGTATACAAACTTACTCGTGGTATGGCTTCGATAAAGGCAAATAAGGATCGAAAGGAGAAAGATCCAACTGTTGATAAGAACCTTAAAGAGTATGCAGCAGAAGGCGTTGAGGCATTTGTTCCCGCTAAAGGTAAAGTGGCTGATCTTTTAACTCCATTCTTATGGGGAGTTCGATCCGGCTTTTCATACTCTGGTGCGTGTACTATCGATGAACTATGGAAGAATGCAGAGTTTATTCGAATTACTCAGAGCTCTCTTAAAGAATCGTTTCCTCATGATGTAAATCTTCTTGCGTAGAGTATATACCAATGAGGTAGTTGAAAAATATGTACTATAGGATATATAATACCGAATGGCAATCGAACGGGAATACAATCCAAGCTTATCCGAAGTGCTTCGTCTGACTGATGTGCAATATCTTCATGATGGTATCGGTCATTTTCCTACATTTGATCCGAAAGTTCTCCATGGTTTTAGCTGGGGAAAAATGGCAAATATGGCGTACGCATGGGAAGAGGATGCGCAAGCCGTAACAGCTCGAATAAATGCGTTTTTTGAAAAGCTTGGTATGCATCTCAACCATAGGGCGCTTACTTCTGAGGCATATTCAGAGAATGATATTCTTGATGCTGACGAGCAATCAATTGCTCGCTTAGAAAACAGAGGTGATAGAGGAATATTTACATCTGCACACGCCATATTTACACAACTTCCGCATCATCAGATTGTGATAAAACCAGGAGATTGCTTTGTGACACTCTGCTGTGGGATAAGTGAGAACGGACAGCAGACGATTGGCATGATCCACTCAGGAAGGAAAGAAATAAATCGCAGATTTCCCTCGCATGCTCTTTCTCATTTTCTTGAGTATTATCATCTTCAACCCTCATCTGTGAGGTTAGGTATAGTTCCTGGTTTAGGTAGGGATAATCATACAGTGGGTGTGGATCATTACGCCACCCTTGACACATCAGTATGGGAACCACACACATTACCATGTGAAGGTTATGCCGATAAAGTCAGGCTTGATGGATTAGGATGTTTGATTGATATGTATACACGGTTGATTCGCCCATCTGCAATCATGGCATATGATATTGATACACATGAAGCGGCCTTACGAGGTGAAGCATTTTCGCACAGATATGCACTCTCAACAGGCACTCCCAATGGGCGTAATATAGTAGCTATTCAACTTGCCCAGGCCGTCTAATGTATAGCAGGGTTTAACTAAAATTTTCTTTAACTATATGTCATTTCTTATGTAGATCTTTATGATCGTTAAGAAGAGGTGCGCATGCCTGGACTTGAACCAGGGACCTTTGCAATGTCAATGCAACGCTCTAGCCAACTGAGCTACGCGCGCTTACTCGTGGTGACATTATACACTACTAGGCGCTTTTGGCGCAATACAAGTAAGTATGCAGGCCCATGGAGCAAATCCATGGGCCTGCGAGAAGCGACTACGCGAGGCGGCGCATGTAGTTGGCGGGCTCCCAGCCGCCGCCGACATGTTCCATGACACCGATGTCCGAGAGGTACGCGCAGCTGACGTTCTGCCGAGGATCGCCCCAGACATACGTGTACTGCATCTCCACGCCGAAGCTATCCGGCGCGCAGATCTGGTGTACAACCACGCTGTAGTCCCTCCCATTGCGGTGAAGGACGTACGTCTTGCCGGCCTCCAGCTGTGCAAGGCTGGTGATCTGGAGCGGGTGATGTTGCGGCTGCCCGGTCGGCCGCTCCATAGCGGGCTCAGTCATGTCGGACTCCTTTCTGCGGAATACCGCATTAAGTGAACCAAAGTGCTTTTCAAAGCAATATATTATATCAATTTTCGCATAAAATTGCTATAGGACTATATGCTTCGACATACCGTTGACATTGCCTCCTGAGCGACCTACTATGGACATATGGCTACTTCAAACAAGAGCATACGTTCCCAATCATTTGTTCGCGCAAGCATTGCTCTCATTATACTGCTTCCCGCCGACCTGCTGTTCACGGCCTACTGCGTGATAAGCGGGCTGAAATATATGAGCGGGCGAGAACCTCCCTGGTATGGTGCGGTTACCAGCGCGATAGTACTTATAGATATGTATATAGTGCCGCCGGCCCTGTTTGTCGGCGCAGGGTACTATGTGGGCAGCAGAGCGCCGAAAAACGCAGTGAAGGATGCGGTTATG
>CAZLAJ010000029.1:0-10174 GCA_964557525.1 uncultured Gammaproteobacteria bacterium
TCGACTGTCAAAGCACCTTTAACCCCATCATTACCCAACTGAAACAGAAAGGAGTGCTGGTGGTTGCCGCGGCTGGCAATTCAAACGAAAATGCTTCAGGTTATGTTCCGGCATCCTGCACTGACGTGCTCACGGTAGGCGCGACCGATCAAAATGACGGGAAAGCATCATTCTCTAACTATGGCACTGCGGTAGAACTCTCAGCTCCAGGAACCACTATCTACTCGACCTGCCGTGGAGGCAGTTACTGTCAGATGTCTGGGACATCGATGGCCTCTCCACATGTTGCAGGAACAGTTGGACTCATGTATGCTGCAAACCCCAGTCTCACCGTAGATCAAGTAATGTCAATCCTCTCCTCATCAACAAACCTTGATCCGCTAACAAGCCCTGCATCTACTCCGATCGGCGCAGGCAGACTGAACCTCGCAAAAGCAATCGCAGCCGCATCAAACGGTCAGCCGCAACCCACCAATAGCGTAAGCCCAACATCACCGCCATCAATAACAACACAACCGAATCCAACGCAACCACAGACCAGCTCTCCAACTCCACTACACACCACCCGTCCAACAAACATTCCACTCCCTATCCCCAATCCTCCCGCATATATGTGTACACCAGCCCCTCTGCCAACAGTCACCCAAGAAGCGGGATGTACCTGTACAAGCGGAGCCTGCACCTCAGCATGTAAATTTAGCAAAGTCGTGACTGGCGCACCACCAATCCCCCACGAACCAGATGGATCATTTACCCCGGCACCAACCGGAACTGTGTGTAAAAGCCTCTACGGTGAATGCCAAACAGAGAGTTACTGCCAGTCTCGAAAGGGAACCGTCGTACGCCGAGGTTGCAATAACGGACAGATTTGCTGCATTAGCTATCCGAATACTCCCACCCCTATTCCTATCGAAGAAGGTGGTGGAGATGATCCAGAAGAAATCGCTATTGCAGCAACAGTTTCATGCAAAAACTCCCTCAATCAGGACGTACCTGAATACTGCACGAGAAAGTACCGCACTATCGGGGATGTTGATGGGAATGACGTCGTAAATCTAACAGACTACCTTCTGGCTGTGCGGGCAAAAGCAAAAGCAGCAGTCCCCAATACTACAAACGCTGACATAGATGGGAATGGAGTGGTTGATGACAAAGACCTAGGGATCATCAAACAAACACTCCGATCACTCTGCTACTAAATAATAATATTTCTAGCACTTGACATTCAAAGACCACTTCTCTACTGTATAGATATACATATATGGAAAAACGCGGTGAGGTTGCCACACTACTTCTTTTAATCTCTGCTGGGGTTGTTCTGCTGGGAGCGGCGCTTGGAATTAAAGATGCTGCTACTCCTCAACCCAATCCTCTCAACTCAACCGCACAACAAAGCTCTTGTACGTTTAAATCTACTGCCACTCTGAAAAACGAAAGTGGGAATGTGCTACCAATAACAACAAATGGAAATGACATAACCATTCATTACAAGCTCACGAGCACTAATGGTAAGACATTAGAAGGAGATAATCAGTTAATAAACGGAACCATCATCCAAAACACAACGCTCGCAAATGATATGATTGGTGCAAAGGTTGATCTTTCGCTCAAATACAACAACCAAGATTATGAAGTGCAAGGTGCATTTTGCAATGAAAATCCCCCTGAGACAGACAGACATTCCTCTACTGCAGCCTGTAATGAGTGGTACGGAGATAGAACCCGCAATGCCGTACAACAGACATTACGATGTGGAAAGACTATTGAGTGGGGGTATATAGTAAAACCATTAAAGCCGATTGCAGTTCCCACTACCTGTCCCTTTCATTCCACCGTCTCATTGAAAGATGAGAATGGACAGGTTCTCCCTATAAACTCCGTAAATAATGACATAGCCGTCCATCACTCATTTCGCACATCAGATGGAAGGCTGAATGAGGGTGATAGGCCTTTTGTCAATGGAATTCATATAGAAAAGGATGGGTTGAGACCGCAAGACATTGGCTCTGTGGTAAATCTCACCCTCAAATATAACAAGGCGGACTATGAGGTAAAGGGTGCTTTCTGTAATGAGACCCCTAGTGAAAGTGATAGACACTCTTCTACCGCAACATGTAATGAGTGGTATGGAGATGCTAATCAAAACGGTGTGCAACAGACTCTGAGATGTGGAAAGACTATTGAGTGGGGATATATTGTTAAGTCTTTAAAGCCAACTCCGACTCCAACCACAATGCCTCCTACCAGAATTAGGATGAAACTGCAGCAGAACAACATGGGATCAAATTACTACCAGTGTACTGTTAATAATGATTCTGATACAGAAAAAACGAGCGTTGGCGGCCTTACCAGCAATGGAAATATCAAATGTCACGGAGAATATACAAAATCAACCGACACTCTACGGGTGTACTTTAGAATTCCACAAGACAGCGACCTTGATGCAGGCATGAGACTGACCCTCAATACCATGAGATGCAGAAATTATGATCCTAATAAAGAATGCTGGGATCGAGCCTACCCTGAGTGGGCGCTCACAGGGGAAAATTTTGCCATGAGCCGAGGCAGTACAATGGAATGTTTCTGGAAACACCCATTCACCTCAACAGACAGAAACGATGTGACCTGTAAAAAGGGTTCTGAAACTGTTGCCTACCCTACCGCACCTCCAGCGAATATAGCAACCGGAACGATCGATTCTGTCAAACTCGAATACTCATATCAGACCAAAGGAATTATTAATACTCCAGGTGAACCTCAAAAAGAAGGAACTGTCACAAAAAATGACTCGATATATGCGACTCGAAATATTGACGGATGTCAGCTTGGAAACTCTTCCCCCGATAGCAAATGTCCACCGGGACTTACCTGTAAATACACCAAAGATGCAAACGGAGTAATAAACGGGGTATCCATTTCAGGGAACAAAAAAACCCAGTTTATCAGCGCAGCTTGGTTTAAAGGCTGCGCCTGTAATGCAGACCAGGCAATGCCGGGACGAGGCATCTGTGATCCAGTGATGTACCGCTCTATCCCCTCTCAGTCAGAGCATCAAATGCACAACAACTTCTGCTTTGCACCAAACAACCAGGAAACAAAGATAACGTGTATGTTTGATGGAAATAGATGTAATGTTAGTGAGGGCTCTATCAGTGATGGCATATGTATTGCGAATACTCAACCACAACCAACCTCAGCTCCGGCAGAAAACAGCTGCCCCGGAAAACAGGAAAAAGCGGCACCAAATAAATGCAATGCTGCCTGTTGTACACCAGGAATGGATAATCAGTGCCCCACAGGAGAAGCCTGTAACATCTCCAATGGTGACTGTCTTGGCGGCTCCTCTTGCGGACCTGCTGCAGATAGCGTCTGTAAGGTCGCAGGTCAATCTTGCGGACCTGTTCACTATAGAGAAGACTGTGGAAACGGAGGCACTCGATGGTGCCATAAATACCAGTCTACTTGTAGTGGTGTTGGAGATGCTTCAATGTGCATCTGGAACGGTCCCCCCAACTCATGCTGTGATGTCTGCTCAGATGGATCAAGGGATAATAACACATGTTCTGGATCGGCCCCTGGAGGTGGTGAATCGCCAACTGGAAACAAATCAATTACCGTTAAGCTCCGACGGGTTATAAACTCTCAAATAACAATAACTCTAAAGAAACCTAATAACCAAACCCAAACAGCAGTATTAAATCCAGGAGCCACCCAGTACACATTTGCCGACTTGCCTACACCCGGAAGTTATGGAATTGTGGTCACTTCACCTGTTACGCTACGAGTATTCTCATGCGATGCACCAGATGCAAATGGCCACGACTGCTATGTCAATCTCAACAACACATCAAAAACAGTCGAGTACGATTTACCAGAAGCACCATCAACACAATCTATTACTGTCAGCCTAAAGACCCCTGTTTCTGATAGAGTCGCTTTAATATTGTATAAACCTGATGGAAGTACGGCTAATAAAATAATCAGTATTGGAGAAACGTCTGCCGTCTTTTCAGACCTACCCTATCCTGCTACTTATAAGATAAGTGTAAGTTCCACTGTCCCATTACGTACATCGCTATGCGCAGTACCGAGCACCAATCAAACAGAATGTTATATCAACCTAACCGAAAATGCCAAACAAGTACAATTCGAGCCGATAACGCCCCAACAACCACAAACGGGGTCTATTGAAGTAGCTTTGAGCGCTCCCGCAACTGTACCGGTTGATATTGAATTAAGAGATCCAAATAGTGATCAGGTTAAATATGGAACCATTGCAACGGGCGAAAGAAATTACACTTTCACCAACTTGAAGTATCCTACAATCTATAAAATTTCTGCGTCCTCCACTGTCTCCCTACGGCTTATCACTTGTGATAGCAGCAGCACCGAACTAAATGTTTGCTACGTAAATCTTAACAGCGCATCAAAAAGAGTAGAATTTGCAATCGCAACTATAAACAAACGGGTAAATGTACCAATTGTCGTAAATACCTCCTTTAATGATGGAGATCCTAAGTGTCCAGATCCTCTCCCCGACACGATTGTTGTAAAATATAAAATCGGATGGAATCCTGTTCGCGAATTAAAATTACAAGTGGATAAAAGCACTTTATCTAAACCATACAGTCAGAGTTTTGACGCAGATGTTGGTGAAAAAATTAGCGTACACTTTTATATAGATCCAGCTACAGCGTATACCCCGCGATATGAACTATGCCCCGGCTCTATTTCAGGCCCTAATGATGCTTGTGAGTTCATCGCCAACCCTTCGCCTTATGACAATACTGTCATACAAAGTATAACAAGGCAATGTAAAACGACTGGTAATTTTTCCACGGCTGATATTAATAATGATGGTGTTGTAGGTGCAGGTGATTTCTTTACCGCAATACGGTCATTTGGTAGCATAGTCAAGATTAAAGGACAAACAGTAAAGGTTGATGCAACCTACATGTCCACAATCCTTAGTAACTTAGGAAAGAAAGCTAACTAAACCTATTGTTGCTTTTTTATAATATCCTTCACTTGGCTTGATGTTGTTACAGTCTGTCTTCCTCTACTCTTCTTCTTATCTCATGCATATATTTCTCCATCACCGTAAGGTTGTGAATCGTAGCAAGACGGTACCCAAACAGTTCCTTTTGTTTGAAAAGGTGATGAAGATATGACTTGGTGAAGTGGGTACAGGTATAGCAGGAACATGAAACAGATACCTTCTCTCCGTTTGACCGGTAACTATTCTTTGTGATATCAACTTCTCGTATCTGGTCATACATGCGTTCTCCTGAGAATGAAGTGTCTTCAATATCGTAAATTACCCCCATCCTTGCCATTCGAGTAGGCTCAACACAGTCAAACGTATCTATCCCCACCTGCACCAGATCATAGATGTCATCAAAACCACCAACACCGAGTAGATGCACCGGTCTATCATGAGGCAAGTACGGCGCAACCCATGAGACGACCTCCCTCATTTCCTTCTTGCTCTCCCCCACCGCAACACCACCAATTGCGACACCTGGAGTCTGCTGGAGAGCCACAAACTCTGCTGATTCCTTACGTAATGCCTCGTACGTTCCACCCTGGATTATGCCGTAGAGATACCTTGGATAGGTAAATGTTGGCTCATGTGCCTGTAAATACTGTATACATTTTGTGAGCCATTGGTGAGAGCGCTCCATTGCGTGCCGTGCATACTCTTCTCCCGCTGGGTAGTAGGTGCACTCATCAAAAGCCATCAGCATATCCGCACCTATCTTCACTTGATACTCCATAGACTTTTCGGGGGTGAACTCAAAGATGCTTCCGTCGTGCACCGATCGAAACACTACCCCATCATTGTGTATCTTAACGACCAATGGTTCTTCTTCTCCTCTCACCTTCGCTTTTCTACTGTTTTTTGCAAGTGAGAAAACTTGAAACCCAGCCGAATCTGAAAGGAGCGGAGTAGGAAGATGCGAATATGTATGGATACCTCCCATCTGCTCTATGATATCCACACCAGGATGAGTGACAAGATGATAGGTATTGACGAACTGAATCTGAACACCGATCTCCTTGATCTCTTCAGGAGATAATGATTTTAATGTGCCTTTGGTAGCAACCGGAACAAATGAAGGTGTTTGCACTACACCATGAGAAGTAGCAATACTACCAATACGGGCTTTTGATTTGCGAGACCGGTGATGAACGGTAAAAAAACTCATATCCTATTCTACTAATATTTTATGTCATTTACGAGAGTAATGATATGACCTATATTAATACTCACATACAACTTTCTATAAAAAGAAATCGTGTAAGTTAGAGATATTTGATATAGTTCGCAGCTGAACGCTAACTGAGATATATAACGCTGACTATAGGATTATAGATTGATAAATAGTCCAGTAGTAAATATATTTTACTAACAGATTAATGTAATAATGGTGTTCATATTTATTTACTGTCCATTTTATATCGTATTCATGTCAGTTATGCAAGGAAGCTTCCATAACGCAACCACACCTGTATACAAAAGGAAAAAGATTGAGTTCCAGATCAAGTATGTCGCATATGTATGAACGCTTTTACATTAGTTCTCTAATCCGTAGCCTTGAAGAGCCCTATAGACTCATATAACATAGGCAAATATTAGATGAAAACAAATGATGGAAGAAGAAGATGCATATCCTAGGCAGATAAAATAAGTCCTATAGCATCTATTTCAGTAGGTCAGGCCTTCGTCTCTTCGTAAGCTCATATGCCTGTTGAATTCGCCACCTATCAATCTTCGCATGGTCACCGCTCAAAAGGATAGAAGGAACCTTTTTCCCCTCATACTCTTCAGGTCTGGTGTAATGCGGGTACTCTATCAGCCGCACGGTGGTACGACCGTTCGCAAGTAGTTCACTCAACTGGGCATCTTCTCCAACTGCCGCCATGACTGATTCTATCGGCAGCTCAAAGAAACTCTCATTCTTTGCCGCGTCATCCTTTTTGAGGACACCAGTTAACAGTCGCACCACAGAGTCCAGAACCACCGCAGCAGGAAGCTCTCCTCCGGTTAATATATAGTCTCCGACAGAGAGCTCCTCATCTACATACTCACTCACACGCTCATCAAACCCCTCATAGTGGCCAGCAAGGATAACAAGATGATCTAGGAGAGCATATTCCTGCGCTTTCTGTTGGGTGTAGGGGATACCGCGTGCAGAAGTTAAGACCGTCTTCATCTTAGTATCTTCAGCCGTGCGCTTCTTCACGTCTCTTAGCAGTGCGGAAATGACATCCACTTTCATCACCATTCCTGCTCCCCCTCCATAGGGTCTGTCATCAACCGTCTTATATGCATCTGTCGCATAGTCACGCGGATTTACTATCTCAATTTCAACAAATCCCTTTTCCTGAGCCCGTTTAATGATGCTTTCATTAATAAAGCTCTCAATCATCTTGGGGAAGAGTGTTGCGATAGTTATTTTCATAGACCTTATTATATCCTACTGTCAGGTATAATGAGAAAAGTTAACAGAAAATACCATAGTGAAAAAGGCTCTCCTTCTCTTTATTACCTACTATCAGAAAATTGACATCTTCAACCATCCCCTATTACGACAGATTGGAATCGGTGGACATGTATGTAGATTTGAGCCAACCTGCTCCCGGTACACTTACACTGCGATAGAAAAATACGGAGTGATAAAAGGAATGAGTCTAGGTTGGAAAAGACTTGTCAGATGTCATCCTTTTTCTCCAGGGGGGTACGACCCCGTTCCTTAGCTTGACGCAGTGCGATACTTTTTGTTAATGTTAGGGTTATGGCTAAGTTCCCACGTCCTCGCCCCTATTTCAAAACGTATGTAGATCCGGTAGTGCGCATGATTATCCTTTCCGACATCTTCTTCTGGTCTGCGTGGTACACCGTATTACCTCTCTTAAGCGTATTCGCTATCCAGGAAATACCCGGAGCAACGATTGAGACCGCCACATTCGGATTCAGCATCTATCTTGTATCACGCGTTATTGCAAGCATGCTTGGAAGTGTTTTCTCGGCAAAAACAACAGATGGGAGACGTGTGTTTATTCTCATCTATTCTATCCTTGTTCTCAACCTTGCCTACATCCTTATGGCCTTCACCCGCTCAATAGTCACCTTTTACATCTTCTATATCATTATTGGCCTTGGTTTTGGGTTGGCAAACCCTATACGAAGCGCGCTCTTTTCTATGCACCTTGATAAGCATAAAGAGACAATGGAGTGGGCAGTACTGGATAGTCTTATTCTGCTTGGTATCGCTGCATGCGCCCTCATTGGCGGTATGGTAATAAAACAG
The DNA here is from genome assembly GCA_964557525.1 of uncultured Gammaproteobacteria bacterium. Lineage (GTDB taxonomy): Bacteria > Patescibacteriota > Microgenomatia > UBA1406 > GWC2-37-13 > CAZLAJ01. Next base: position 8,316 of record CAZLAJ010000029.1, read on the forward strand.
TATGGGTTTACCGTACTCTTTCTGCTTGCTACTATCTTCAACTTTATGAGTATCTTCCCCTATCTGTTATATAAACACAGATATAAGATATAGGGCCACATTATTAACAATATCTCACTTCTATATATACTGGGTTCTCTTAAGCAGTTGGCACAATGCATAACGAGGTTAATGCAGAGGCTTACTTAATGGGTATCTGCGTTGTCCAACACCACAAAACTAACCAAAACTGTTGGAGTGGCTCGAGAAATGGGAGGATCTTCGGAAAATTGATTGGATTAATTACCTGGAATACCCAGCGTACACTACGAAAGAAGTGAAGAGATTTTTATCTGCTAGTTTATAGCCTCTCTGTTTATTTTGTATAGCGTAAGTACCCAAATACGGTGACTATCTGTATACAACTTAAACAGCTCAATCCTTATTTGAGTAGCCATTCGTACAGCGGCACAACTTGAATCTTTGTTCCTTCATGCTCCATTTCCTGTTTTTCACCCTCACTTACCAATATCAGCCGGAGTGCTTTTTTCAATTCTGATTCGGCAACCACCAGAGATTTTTGTTCTCTCTCATGGGTTTCTTGTAAATCAAACTTTTGCGCTACTTGCACTAACATCTGTTTACTTGGTACAAAAAAATCCACTTCCAAGTCTTGAGCAGTTTTATAGTAATACACGGTTTGGTACTTTCGTCGCAAAGTTAGAAATACTAGGTTTTCCATTAATTTTCCTTTATTCTCAGAAAAGGAAAAACCCACCGACTGAGCTAAACCGGTATCCACACAGTAGAGTTTTTTTGCTGCAATTTGTTGTTCCTTAACTGAATATGCATACTTATTCACCACAAAGAATAACCAACTATTCTCAAGATATGAAACATAACTTTTGACCGTGTTTACACTACCCAACTTAAGTAAGTCTTTAAGCTTATTAAATGATATAAGCGATGAAGTATTACTGATTAAATAAAAGGATAATTCCTGTAAGCTTTTGACGTTGTCGATTGCGTATCTAGTAGCTATGTCGCGAAAAAGTACATCATCATACAGAGTTTTGTGTATTGGCAATTCTGGATATTTCAATGCGTCAGGAATCCCACCAGAAGCGAGGTAATCATTAGTATACTTAAGTAAATTCCCTTTTTGTTTGGTGGTTAGAACTTCTAGATTGGGTAGCTCAACCTGTTTTAAAACCAAAAATTCACGAAATGAGAACGGAAACAACTCTACCCGAATTGAACGCCCAGTTAACCTGGTTCCTAACTCCTGACTCAAAAGAGATGCATTTGAGCCAGTCACGACAAATTTATAACCTTGATCATGCAACCGACGGACAAACCTCTCCCATTGAGGGACGTTTTGAATTTCGTCAAATAAAAAGGCTTTTTTCTCCCCAAACAGACTGATGAGCGTTTCATGAAGCAAGTCAAAATCCTTGACCTGAAAGTTTAAGAGTCTTTCGTCTTCAAAATTAACAAAGTAATAGTTATCTTTCAGATATTTTTCGGCAATTTGTTTTAAAAGCGTGGATTTACCCACCCGTCGCAAGCCAGTAACTACCACAACCTGAGGAGCAGAGATCAAGCTTTTTAAGTCAGAGAGAGTTTCCCGTTCTACCCCAAGTTCTCGTTTTTCAAAGGCCTCAAATTGCTCTTTTAAGGCTAAACTAAGGAGATTTTGGGTTATTTTAGTTTGGATTTGCTCTGTCATATGTTATCTACTATAATACAATTTGTCTTCACTGTCAATGAAAACTATTCAATAATAGATTTCAGCCTATTTGGAAACTTATGGTTAACAATATAACCAGAAACATAAAACGATATCGTTCTCTCTTTAACGTCAGAGATGACATCTATGC
>CAZLAJ010000030.1:0-10039 GCA_964557525.1 uncultured Gammaproteobacteria bacterium
CCAAATGCTGTTCATCGCCATCATGGGGTTTATCTATCTGATTAAAAACAAACGAACACTCGCTCTCTCATTTCTTGTAACCTACTTATTAACTGGACCACTTTTTGTTATGTATATTGGTGCCACTGTGGTGACAATTCCAGGATGGGGAGTTGTGGAGAGATTCTATACCATCTCGCTGACATTCCTCGCACTCTTATTCCCAATCGGGTTTCAGTTCTTATTTGATATTGTTTTGAGGCTTCTCCGTAAACCTTTATATGCCTACACTGTAATCAGCTACTTCCTCATCATCCCCATCTTACTGTTTTACAACAACTACCCACGCACAAAGATATCAGAAACACAGATTGGAAATACATATGCATCTGACATCCTCTCCTACCTTAAGCCCAACGCAGTCATCTATGTTACTGGGGACACTACGGCATTTAACCTCTGGTATGCGCACTATGTACTTAAAATGCGTAGGGATATAGGCATCATCAATCCCCCTGGAACTACTAACTATTTTCTGGATGAAGAAATTAATACCTATCTAAAAAACCACCCAAAAACGCGCCTTGACCAAATCGTTGCCTACACAACAGAAGATATGCGGAAACGACAACCGATATATTCAGTAGTATCTCTGCAGAATATTCAATCAGATTCAATTGCAATCCCGCTTGGATTAACGCACATGCTCGTATATAAAAAAGATGTTCCTACTAAAGAAACGTATGTACGCATGGTAGATGATCACTGGAAACGAATCAACCCGCCCTCAACAAAATCACTACGGCTGTCCGAACAGAATCTCCTTACCGCCGAGATTCCCATTCTCTACGCAAATGGTCTTTCTGATGTGGCTGATTTTGTTTTGCAGTACTACGGTGATGCGAATAAAGCGCTCAACTATTATAAACAAGCGAATGGTATCTCTGATTACAACGCACGTACCCATGCAGGCATGGGTATTGGCTCCCTACTCGGAGCCAAGGACTGCAACCAAGCTGAACAAAACACAGTTAAAGCAATATCCATATACCCGCTCTATCGCCCTTACTACGCTCAACTCGCATACATCTATGAAAGGTGCAACAAATCAAAGGAAATGCAAACATTTTTCGCACGGACATATATGAAACGCTTTAACAGCCCGATACAAGACGAATTAAAGGTGTATAAAAAGAAGATGAAAAAAGCTATCGATCAAGCCGATATATCCGCTCCAATTGATCAATAATTCTATTCCAATTATACTTTCTTACTGTTTGCAATCCTTGTTTTTGTAATTTTCTATATCTCACCTTATCCTTCCATATTGAATCTATTATGTTTGGCAATGTAATAATGCGTTCAGGAGAAAATACGACTACATTCTTTTTATGCTTTGCGTACTCATCTATTCCCCCACATGGTGTTGAGAGTAGTACACAACCGGAAGCCATCGCTTCTAATCCAGGAATAAAGTACCCTTCATTACGGCTGGTCACCAACAGAAAGTCCGCCTTTCTGTACAATAGAGCGAGTCTACGTAATGAAGGATTGGAAACGAATGTAATCGGTGCGCGTGTTGGTGGGGTCTTCTCAAAAGAAACCAGTGTTAGGCTATATCCCATCTGGGTTAACAAAGTAGCTGCCTCGTTATACAAATCTGGTCCTTTCGCATAATGATAACGTGAAATTACTGATAAGATTCTTGGTTTCGCTCTATCAATCTTGTGTGGTTGTGGATAGAATACCTTTTTATTAATTTCAACATATTCCACTTTCTGGACTACATCAGTATACGGTTTAATGTGCTTTACTAAATATGAACTTGAGGTTATGACCATCTGTACCATGCGAAATGTCTGAAGCACCAAAAATCGTAGTAACGGATTGTGATAGAAATCAGCCTCCCACCCTTGCACAAAATAGTATCTATAAGGCGTACGAAGCAGTTTGCTTACATACACAGTTGGCCAAAAAGTGCAGACAATGAAATCGAACTTCATAAATATCGCTTGCCAAAACGTGAGTATCCTAACATTGGTCTTAATCCAGTTGGGCCTACCTCCTCTCACACTTATCACCACCACTGGATTACCTTTTTGATGAAGCCGGTTAACATGCTCAAATATTATTGCATTGCCGCCAGATGGCTTCACATCATATACGATATACGCAAACAGTCTCATGTCTGTATTTTTTGCAGATAAGAATTACGGTAGAAAAGCTCAGAGAACTTTTTTCTACCTAACAAAAAGTGAGAGAGTACAACACTTCCATGATACACACCCCTATCGGCATGCATAAGTGAGTAATAATTTCTCTTCTTCTGCACTGATCTACGGAAATGAGAGAGAATGTACCAATGCGCCTTCAGCAAGGCAAGGCAATAGCTGAACCGACCACTAAGAAGATAGTAACAGAAACTGAGGTAGTCCATAAGTATCCGCAGCGGAAACAACACGACGAGATCTTTATGAGGAAAATTATTTAACATAAATAATAAATTATTCCTATGCTCCCAATATCTTTTTTTAGAATGCATCTTTGAAGCGGTTGATGCCACCTTGTGGAATACCACACTTTTCGGACTACATACAATCCTATATCCTCTCGTATGTACGCGGTAACAAAAATCTATTTCTTCCATGTAGTTGAAATACTCTTCATTTAAGTAGCCGATCTCGCGAACTGTTTGAGTGCGAAGAAGCATCGCTGCACCGCTCGCCCAAAAAATATCCATCTGACCGTCATACTGTTTGCGATCCGCCTCCAGATAGTTAAATATGCGACCTCGAGTAAAGGGATATCCAAATATATCGATGAAGCCTCCTGCAGCACCCGCATAGTCAAAATACGCCCTATTCTTATCCCATAAAATCTTTGGTTGGACAACCGCAATATGCGGGTCACTCTCCGCCGTTTGTACAAGTATGCTCAACCAATTCTTTCTTACCACCGTATCGTTGTTTAGGAGTAGTATGTATTTGCTTTTTAATTTCCTCATTACACGATTATTACCTCCTGTAAATCCATAGTTCTTCTTAAATCGAATAAATACACACTTTTTAGACTTAACTGTCTTTTTGAGGATGCTTGCTTCATCAATGTTTGATCCATTATCTACCACATATACCTTGAACCGCTTATATGTTGATTTGAGTACTGATTCCAGACAGGAGACTGTATCTTTAAGTCCGTTGTAGTTGAGAATAATTATACTTACGGTCTGTTCTGACATAGGCAGTGGAGTTATTATACACAAAAAAAAGCCCTCCCGAAGGAGGGCTTTACGAATACTAACTTAACGAGTGACTGTGATAACGGTTGACGCAGGTGGAATCTGAGTTCCTGGTGCAGAAACTGTGATTCTGTTGCCAGCAGGGCTTACAACAGTATATCCAGTATTGTAGGTCGTTGTACAATCTGTAACAGCCTGACCATTTCCTGTCTGTGGATCAACAGGAAGTGCAGCGATATACAGAGGTGTTAATGATGCACAAAGATCGATTCTATTGGTGATCGAGGTATCGTTGGTAATCGTCCTCACCGTTGTGTCAATTCCTCCTGGAAGAAGACCACGATTCTCTGCCATATATTGATTGATGGCATTCAAGATCGCATTTACATCGCTACTGCGCTTTGTGTTATTCGATTGCGCAAACTGCCGCTGTGGATTAATAGCGATAAGAGTAATTGCTAACAGCACGGCCAGAATACCGATCACAACCAAGAGTTCAATCAATGTGAACCCTTTTCTTAAGCGCAGTGTTTTCATAAATAATTGCGATGAAATAGTAATATTATTCTGAGACTACAGAAAATAAAAATCTTTGTCAATAGATAATGTATGAGATAGTACTATTGGTTTACTAAAGTAACTATTACGTCATACTGCATATCACTTCTCTCCTGATTGGATGGTTCTGATAACAGTCTTGCAATCTCGCTGGTGATAAACGCTCGATCTGCCTGTGGAACTCTCGCTGCGTAAACCACGATAGGCTTCCCTGCTACACTCGGATTCTCTACAGAATCCACCAATCCAAATCCAGCATCAATTAGTGCAGTTTTTAGCGTTGCAGAGATCGATGCAGTCTGTGAAGTGTAAATAATATGGAGGCGCAAATCACGCCTTACAACCGCAGCAGAGGTGCTTGCGATTGATGGAAGAACAGCAATAGACGGCATTGCAGTTGGCGTGGCAAGCAGAGGTGTTTGTTTAGGAACTGGCGGAGGCTGAAGCTGTTGATAAGCCACTACCCCAAATACACTGAGCAATAATACAAAGACAACGATAAGAAGATGCTCTCTTGTTACCTTTCCTGCAACTGGCTTGCTCCCAGTCGTTCTGGCAATCGCCTCAGCTTCCGAAATAGACATATCGTACAGTCTTAATTTATCCTGGGATGATAAGACTGCCTGAAAAGACGCAACAGTAAGTGTTTGCGTAAGTAAAGGGACATGATTTTTAATAATTCCAACCGCAAACAGCATTCTAAACTGATATCCCGCACTCTCAAATGAGCGTCTTACCGCAAGAAAAAAATCTCCATTAATGGCAACAGTGTGCCTCCCCTTCGGCTCCTCAATCCCGCGAAAGATCACATTCTCAAAGGGGACAGAATCTATAAACTGTCGTTCTAGATCCGGCACGGTACTTCCGCCATGTTGATTTTTCGGCATTACTACGTCAAAAACCGCATCTTCACCAAACATAACGAACAACAATCCTGGAGTAAGCTTGTTCGCTTGTATGACCGAAACAAGATGCTTCGCAAACTCTACTTCGCTAATAATCTCGAGATCATGATAATATGCCGGCTGGAAATCCATCCGAAGAAGATTTTTGCCCTCTTCATATATAAAAAGCGCCGTTTTTGTTATGAGAACTATTGTTCGAACCTTAGTGTTTTGCATATCTTCTCAATCATTATATATGTTACAGCTGCATGTGTTCTATACCCTTTCCGCCATCCTTAGAGTACTTTGTATTAAACTCATCCATCTTCTGCTGTGAAAAGATAGATAATGAAAATGAAAAAGTAGAACCCTGATTTCTTCCTGGTGACTCAGCCTTGATCTCTCCTCCATGTATATCAATAATGTTTTTACAAATATACAGACCAAGGCCAGTTCCCAAAGAAACATTTCGATTGTTTATATACGAACCAGGTAATAATCCAAATTTCGAAAATAACTTTGGCATATCTTCTGGCTCGATTCCTGCACCTGTGTCATGTACGCTAACAGTCACAAATGCATCACTTGGAACAAACGAAATGGTTATCTTTCCCCCAGGATTAGTAAATTTAAGAGAATTGCCAATGAGATTAATGAGCACTTCATCTATCTTATCCTCATCTGCAAGTACGTGTGGAATGGTTGTCGACGGACGATCAATCTCAACGGTCACTGAAAGCTCATCTGCCCGAGGCCTCACCTCGCCCACAACAGTCTCAACTAATGATATAAGGTCAACCTCTTTCATTGTAAAACTCATTCTCCCTGATTCAATTCGTGAAATATTCAACATGTCATTCACCAACTTAATAAGTCTGTCAGTCGAGTTATATGCTCGGTCGAGATAGTATTTCTGCTTCTCCGTCAGATCTCCTCCCTTTCCAGCAAGCGCCATCCATAGATATGACTTAATGGCAGTCATTGGCGTCCGCAACTCATGTGAGGCAATGGATACAAACTCATCTTTTAACTTATCGACTTCCTTTAGTCGTTCGTTTGCAGTTTTAAGATCCGCGTATATTTGAGAGCGCTCGATTGCGATGGTTATAATCTCAATTACCTCCTTCAGTATCTCTTTTTCCGCCCGTGATAAGAAACCCACATGCTTGTCCATCGATAGCGATAGAATTCCAAGGGCGCGGTCTGCGAATATAAGCGGGAAAAGAACTGTCGTCTGAATTCCCAACTCTATCTCAATTGCCTCCGCTTCTTTTTCGGGGCGGTAGGGACACAGAATGTCTGACAGACTATTGGTCATATGTTCCTTTTTTTGCAGATATGCCTCAACACAATGATTATTTGTATCGTTAAGTTTTATGCGAAGATTCTTAAAAGGGTAGTTATATTTTTTAATTACCTCTGTGTCTTTAGAGTTAGAATCAGACACAGCAAAAGACACAAGTTCCTGACTCTGTGGATTGTAAAGTAGAATAGCACCTTTTTTAAACTGCAGTTCTGCAACAACTGTATTAATGACACGCTGTGCAGTTTCTTCTACCCCAAGAGAGGTGTTAATAATGGTGTAGAGCTTCTGAAGGATAGCAAAGGTTCTGTTTCTTATAGAAAGGTCTACATTCCGTTCATATATCTCTTGTGTTACTTTTTGCAGCTCATCCTGTGCCTCAGTCTTGCTGACTGGTTTCGGCTTGCTTTTTTCCGAAAGGTGCGACAATAGTGAGCTGAGGTCCATATGTTAAATATAACAAAGATGATCAATCAAAATTTCCTTTACCGCAGAATGTCGGGAAGATCGTCTTGAGAAAGAGAGGGCTTTACCTCACGAATTGCATCTTTACATACTTCAATAGAGGCTTGACCAAATAAATGCTCATATTGCTCAACCAGATGGCCTAGCACATCTTTTGCATCTCCGGACACGAATGTTTCTCCGGTATCTGTGATCTTTAAGCCGGCGACCTTTCGAGCTTGAACAAGAGCAATGGGTCCCACTATCAACTCCTGCTCCTCGATTATTTTGTGTATAGCTAACTGGTACACACTAGTGTCTGTCATATTATGCAGACTTTAATTTACCAATCACTCCATCTAGGCTTAATAATGAAATAGTCATCATAAAGTATGCCGATAAATAAAGTACATCATTTAGCCCCCCCGCAAACCAACCGCCGTTCCTTGCCTGATATAAAAACATGTAGTCTGCAGAGTACTGAATTACTAGTGCAAATAATATTAAGAGTATTCTGTTCCTCATTACGCCACCGAGAATTTTGCCTACTAATAGATATGTAACCAAGGCTAGGGATACATATGTTGCTTGACCGAGAGGATATGCAAAGTCCAAAAAGATTGTTAGAGGTTTTAGATTATTCATATCTATACTGTAATCCCGTAAAAAATATACATATGAAAACAACAATATTACCATTGGTAACAGAATAGCTTGTAACACAGGCAGAATATTTTTTAATCTAAGTCGTACGCCAGAAGCCTGAGCAAGATACACTATGCCCACTATATACAAAGGAATGCTAATAAAATATCCAATATCACCAATTGAAGGATATGGAACATCTACATGTCGAAAAAAAATATAATATGAATATGAAAGCTGACCAAACTCTTGCGCTAATAACCCCAAGGAAAAAAATAAGATAGACTTACCCATATAACTCTTATCGCCGCCCCATCTTTTTGATGTTTTTAACCCCCAGTACCCTCCCAGTAATGCAACTATTCCATACGTTGCGGCAAAAAGCTGAAGATCGAAATAATTAGACGACCAAAAGTAGTGAACCAAAAGCCACCACAGAATGAAAATCACATATAACAACAATACTAGTTGCGCTCTCTTATCTTTTTCAAAGAAAGACATCATATACTATGAGTCTACGCAGTTTCTAAAATAAAATCAAGGGTTAATTTTCTTGCTAATTTTGTACTTTTTTAAGTAGTGATGTGGCCTCCACAACTCTTTCATAATGCGCAACCCTTCCTGACCTAGATCTTGCTGATAATTTAAAAACTTCATACCGAGAGGCTGCAAAATCTTAAGGCTCTCTACAAGTAAATACTCCGTGCTTCCCGCAAAACGATGGTTTGATTTTTGAAAATGTATCATACAGTGATCACTGTGCAGCAATTCGGCAATTGCAAATCCTTCTACCTTTTCACCAATCAACAAAAAAAATACAAAAATTCGAGAAGAATCGTCCAACTCAAACAACCTCTCAATAGCTATGATTTCCCCTGCATTCACTTTTGACTTTATTGTGTTGCTCTCCCAATCGTGAAGTAAATCCAACACTCTATTCTTTGTATCGCCAGATTTGATACCGCACGTTAAAAGAGACGGGCGATATTTTGCCACAAATCCCTTATAGAGATTACGTTTCTTCTTATACTGACTACCACTTAATGAAATTAACTCACTAATACTATATATATAGTCATGTTGATCTCTATCCTCAATCGCTTCGATCATAGGAATGGGATGCGCATGATTCACAATAGATTCTGGTATTAATTTAATTTCGGAACCTTGCAGATCTACCGTTCTGAGGAGTGTCTCGATTGATTCGCGTATCATATTTTCGCCCAGAAGTGAATAAACACACTTGTCATCTGTATAATCTTTCAGCCTCACCACCAAGTTATTATTCAACATAGAAACTTGAGTAGATCCGTCCGTATTCCAATTCCATAGACTTACGAAGTTAAAATCTGAATAAGGGGGATGAGCGGCAACAAAAACCTCAATGTCTTTACGACATTCTTTTCCTAGTTTCATAAAATCTGGGTATTGAGGTATCACAGGTGACATTATAGTAAATAAATCTATATAATATGAGCTATGTCGTGGATAGTCCCAGCTCTACTAGCCCCCGCAATGTATGCAATTGTCAGTTTTATAGATAAATATCTACTTTCCAAGGTAGTAAAAGACTACAATGCGATGCCTGTTTACACGGGAATCGTAGGCTTCATAGCTGGAACACTCTTTTGGTTTGCTGCCGGCCTCCCTATGCTGCCTCCCAAAGATGCAATAATAATATTAACCACAGGCATCTTAACTGGGACCTCATTGTATGTATATTTCCGTGCGCTTTCGATGGAAGAGGCTAGCAGCATTAATATTTTTTTTCAAACATTTCCCATATTTTCTCTCATACTTTCAAAACTATTTCTGAATGAAACTCTCTCAGTAAATCAGTATGCAGGGTTCATTTTAATATTCTCTTCAGGCATTATTATGTCATATGAACCTACTAGTAAAAGTAAAAAACATTTTGGGTTATCGCCTGCATTCCTCCTTATCCTAGCATATAACTTTCTATGGGCAACCGCTGGGATTTTAATGAAGTTTACATCGAGCACAAACAGTTTTAAGAGCCTCGTCTCTTTCGAAAGTTGGGGTGTTGGAGTAGGAGGTATCCTATTATTTCTTTTTTTTCCAAACATACGCAAAGCTTTCTTAAAAAGTACAAAAAAAATGAATGTCAAAGCACTCTCAATCATCGGCCTCAATGAAGGCGTCTTTGTGCTTGCAAAATCATTTACTTTCTACGCGTTCTCAATCGGACCAGTAGCACTGGTCAGCGTACTCGAAACCACACAATCCGTGTTCGCACTTATCTATGGATACATATTAACCCTCATAGCTCCTAATACTTTTAAAGAAGACATATCAAAACGGGGACTATTCAAAAAAATGGTAGCAATAGCGTTTGTAGTAGTAGGTGTTCTTCTTGTTAACCTTTAACCCCATCCCTCTGATTTATATACCGCTAATACCAGTGCACATGTCGGTTGTGACTCTACTTGTTTAATGATCATCTTCATCCCCATACGCTCTTCATCAAACTCAATATTTCTGTGTTTGCATAAATCATGAACTGAGTGCGCAACAAGAGTTTTCAGATTTGACTCTGAAGCATCATATGTCTTGTCCGTTGTCTCATGCTCCACAAATACTCCTCTACCGTCCTTCAGCTGATACCAACCTAATGCTGCACCCATATACATACCAACCGACTCACCTCGGATCTCAGCCTTCACCACATACAGCTTATGGCCCCAGTCTTCTGGAGGCGTGTGGTATTTGTCAACGAGCTGAATCTCTGTGTGGGGAGGAATAACTGAAGAAAGAGTGATAAGGTTATAATTACAGACTCCCGCTTTTAATAGTGCGTTATCAAAGGCTGAAAGCGGAGTGTGGCCCTTACCAACTGACGCTGTTACGTATATGTTCATAGTAAAACGGTGTTACCCTATAATACAATTATAACTCGTGACAATTATTAATTGTAGATACTCCTGGAATAAAATGCAATATATCGAACTATATCTATTGTCTTTACCT
>CAZLAJ010000031.1:0-10037 GCA_964557525.1 uncultured Gammaproteobacteria bacterium
CGTGTTATGAACGCCTACCTTTCTCATTTAACCGATGAGGCCCCCACCGACGACATAACGAAGAAAGACATTGAAGCTGCAGGAGTAAAAAACGGCCAGGTCACCGCGTCTCAAGTTGAAACTCTATTTTCATCATTTATTCCCCCGGAAGATCAATCCTCTCGAGAACGTATAAAAGCTGTAATAGACTCAACATTCGGTGAACATTCTATCGCTGATATATCTATACTCAGCGCAATTATTAAAGGATATGGGGGGAGCGATCTTTCTAAAACCCCTCAAGAACTGACGATCGAAAAAAACCAGCATGCAGAACAGATCAGACAGCTTGATCAAAAAATAAGCGAGCATGAACAACAAGGGAAGACTGACACAGATGAATATAGAGCTCTCGTTGATCAAAAAAACTCACTGCAAGCTAAGATTATGTACCTCGATCATATCGGAATCCTTCAAGAATCTGACCAGGCCGTAGAAACATTTGCCCAAGCTATTAAGCTGGGCAGACTCCCTCCGACAGCCACATCTATGCTGTTAGAGGCGGTAGGACAAAAAGACATAAGCAAAATTTCTGAGTTACTCTTATCACTATCTGCTAGTGAAGACCTTACCGATGATCAAAAAAAGAAATTAAAAAATCTTCTCGAAAAACTGGGCCCTCAACTATTGGCTATTGGCGGACCTATCCTCGTAATAATTATCATAGGAATGATTACTAAAGGATTTAATGAAGGGATGAAATAACCTATGCCATGCCCAAACTGCGAATCACAGATGGCTTCATTCACCTATGACGGTCAGGAAGTGTATCACTGCCCAGCATGTGCAACCAGCTACTTTTCTGAAAATGGAGTGAACAGAATTACACTGGAATCTGCCCGGATACTCGCAGTTGAGCCCTCAGAAGTCCATCCACCCAAATCCCCCTACATTAAATCATGTCCGCGCGATAAGTACCCGCTCAATCTCATCATGAATAATCCGGCAATCCCCCAGAATGTTTCGCTCTACCAGTGCCCTTTCTGCAAAGGAGTTGCCGTATCTGCAAAAGACTTACTGGCTTTTAAAAAAGCTCAGGCAGTGAAGATTGAATATTACAAGGCATGGAACAAACCAATGCCATCGATTAAAACGGTACTTGTTTTAAGCACCTTTGTTTTTGTATTTGCGTCCATACTCTACACCCAGTTTGGACCCATGGGAAAGTTTGGTACCCCTGCTCAAGCAGAAGATGTAGTTAAACATACCTATGAATCAGCATCAGCTGACCGACTCCTCATATCCTTCCAGACAACCAAACCTTTTAGGAGTAGGATAATCTTGGAAGATAAGGATACGAAAGAGATTGTACTTAGGGCTGTATCTACCACACCTCAGACCCTTCATACGGTAACTATCTCCCCCATTAACATTTCCCACTCACTCTTTTATAAAATTGCACTCGCAGATGACACTGGGAAAGAGATCTTTACGAAAGAGATGAGGGTGAAGAAGTAACGGTTCTACTTTTTCTTCTTTGTATTTATCTTCTTTTTGCTCTTTGTCTCATTTACACTCAACCGCTGTAACACCTGAGCTGTTTTTGAATCAATTCCCTTCAGCTCCATCGAGGCCTGATAGGGGTCTACCACATTTACACTGAGTCCCGTACCAAGCTCAAACCCTGCCCGGTGAACAAACCGGGGAATAATCCTCAGGTACCAGTTCTCTTTTGGATAGATGTAGTAATTGTAGCCAAATGAAAGGTTAGAAAGATGATGCTTGCTATGCAGCTCTTTGAGCCTGTTGAGTATTTTCTTCAACAGTTCTACTATATCCTCTATCTCAACATCCGTAATATTTCCAAATAGACCGCCCTTTTTCTTGGGCGCAAGCCATACCTCGTATGGCCACTGAGAAAAATCGGGACAGTACACGTGAAAAAAGGTATTCTCATCAACCATATTATTCAAAGGTTCCTGAGAAAGCGCATCAAGGTTGATCTGATTTGGTATGACAACCAGTTGAGAATGAGAATGAATGATTGATGCACCCGCATGCTCTCCTTCGTTACAGAAGATGAGCACCTGTCCTTTGTCTTTATAGTAGTCAAACCGCTCCCGATATGCCTGAAACACAAGCTCTATCTGCTTTACCGGGAGCTCGCTCAGATCTTTGTCGCATTCTGGCGTATGCACAATGACCTCATGGAAGTCAGTAATGGGATACTTATTAGGCAGTACCCGTAATGTCCACCCCGGTTCACCAGGGCTACCTTTTCCATACCTCAATACCTCCACCGGATTAATCTCTTCATTTCCAGGGCAAAACACACATGAGGAATGCTTTTCTTCATGTTCAAAATCATCCTCAGGCCGCGCCGTTCTTGCAGGCGAGATAATAACCCATCTTCTCGAAAGAATATCAGGCACATATTTTGCCATTGCACCAGTGAAATTGTATGAGTAAATGTGACAAACAGTCTCCCACTATGTCACAGTTGTCCTACTGTTATGTTACATGTCTCAGTATGCTGAAATCAATTATAATTACAAAACATGAAGCTCATTGTTGGACTCGGAAACCCAGGTGATCAGTACAAACTCAATCGTCATAATGTGGGCTTTCTGTTCGTCGATCACCTCTTAGAAGAGCTTGATAAGAAAGAAACAAGTGTGTTTAAACACGATAGCTATCTTGAAGGAGAGATGGTAATGATAAATGACCTTATCATTCTCAAACCGCAAACATTCATGAATCTATCAGGAAAGTCGGTGAAAGCTGCAGTCAAACGCTACTCACTCTCCCCGGCTGATATACTGGTTGCACATGATGATCTTGATATACCGCTCGGAAAATGCAAGATCCAGATAGGAGTAGGACCAAAGCTTCATAACGGACTTGATTCAATTGATGATGTGTTACACACCCCGGAGTATGCACGCATTCGCATCGGTGTAGACAATCGTCAAGAGCTACGCATATCTGGAGAAGCGTATGTACTCCAGAACTTCACTCACGAAGAACAGTTACTTCTCCCTCCTGTATTCCAGGAAACACTCCGGCGCTTGAAATCAGAAAAAATTCTTTAGCGATTATCGCTTTTTAGAGCCTTAAATCGCACCCTCTCCTCTATCACCCCTCTGATTCTCCAGATATATTCCTCTTGACTTTATCTGGTACCTGAGATATAACTAATAGTAGGTGTCTCAAAAAGCTCGAAAAGCAACATGAGATGATCAGAAAATCGAAAGGAGGTGAATATACATCATGGCATACTCTTACAAAAACAAGAAGGGTGATACATACTACCTTCACTCCAGAACTGTCACATTAAGAGGATCAGGTAAATCCCAGACCATCTACTTCTTTGCACGCAAAGAAGGAACAGGTGCAATGGCAGCACTTCCAGCAGGATATATGGTAAAGGAAGTTGAAAGAACCGGTCTTCCAGTTCTTAAAAAAGCCTAACTTTCCGTTATTAAACCCCCACTGTTTGGTGGGGGTTTTTTACGATCTCTTTAAATAGTTCACCATTCTTTTCCTTGAACTCTTTCTGTGCGGTTGTTAGGATGTATATATGTCCGCGCACATTGTACATTCTCAAGATATATACCTGCACTCTACCCTCCTCTCAAAGCTTGCTGAGCAAAAAAAGCAGAATCGGTTTAACGGCAAAACACTCATTTTCTTTACTGATATTGATGGCACGTATATAAGCAGAATAAAATCAGATCCAGCGGCGCTTAAACCGTTAAATGCCTCACCGATCACCTTAGAGTTTCAGAACATGGGGTACGAGCGAGCAACACAAGCTCTCACCGCCTATCTTGATGACTACTCTATCCCGATCGTGACCATCACCGGCCGCAATGTGCGGGATGTGCTTGAAGCACAGGCTGGAGGCAGGTACTACCAGGATGATAGACTTCCCTTTTTTGATGTAATCTGCTCATCTCTCGGTACTGAGATCTATGTCCTTCAAAACAATGAGTATCATACGTATCTTGAAGATAAGGAATATAACATAAACACCCTTGAAGATACCGGTTTTCACTACAACACCATTTTCCCGCTTATAGATAAGTTAAAAGATACCCTTAACGAACGGTTTCCGACTCTCCACCTCACCTATCAGATTAAAGATGCGCACGCATCTCTTTTTAAGAAGAATGGCCCTGATAGCCCGGTGATTATCGAAGAACCATACAAGATCTCCCTCTATGGCAAAGCTGATGTTGTATCAGTACAAACGCTTAACAACCTCTGCGCATCTTGGCTTACCTCAAACGGTTATCCTCATGTTGCGGTCGTCGTATACTCTCATGAGGATACTGTCTATGTGGATATAAGCGCGTATGAAAAAAATCACGCTGTTTCATACATTATGGAACTGACTAATGCTGATTATGGCGTTGTTGCTGGTGACTCAGGCAATGATAAACTGATGATTCTCAATGCTCCCACTGCGGCAATCGTACCAGGCGGAGCAGATGACGAGCTTATTGATGATCTAAAAAATATTCCCCACGCTCAAATGAGTGAGTACTATGTAAAACTTCCCAATGGTATAGAAGTATATATTGAACCGAAGAAAGCGCTCTTCTCCCAACACTATGGACCAGAATCCCTCCAACTTGCACTCAGCGCGTATATTATGAACCTCATAAAATAGAACTAGGCAGTTTTGTTCACAAAAGAAGAACAAAGGCAGTTTTGTTGCTATAAGACAATATACCCAGATGAAGTTTAGCAATTTTACGCATGTAACTTTCGAATATACACTAAAAAAATCCCCGCTTGTTGCGGGGCGATGATATTAATTTACCTTTTGCTTCTCGAATTTCTGCCTCCTCGAGCACGATCTTCGTCAGTTAAATTTTTATAAGCCTCAGGATTCCCTGTGCTCATTCTGCCGGCACGGCGATGACCTTCTGGATCACCATGCCAACCTCTTCCTTTACCTGCCATTGACACTTCACCTCCTTTCATAATTTGTAAGGGAACATTTCTAACGCAGATGCCTGCAGATGCACAACCGAATATGACTATAGTAACTTTTTTATGTGAGTATGAGCTTAGAATTATGTAAGACTTAAACAAGATGATACTATCCTGCAATCTTTCGGTATGCCGTCTCATATCCATCAACCATTTTCTCCAGAGTAAAAGTAGAGGCGACATGCGCTCGGGAGGCGGTTCTCATCTGTTGATATGCATCTGGGGATAGCGAATATACTCGCTCTACCGCCTCGATGATACCATCTAACTGAACTCCTTTAACCTGATACTCCCCCCTCTTATCCGTGAGGGAAGAGTTAACTACATATCCAGTCTCTCCATCTTTCACAATCTCCGGCACCGCCCCTCTAGAAAACGCAACTACTGGTGTGCCGCATGCCATGGACTCGATAAACACAAGCCCGAACGGTTCTTCCCACTGAATGGGCGCAAGGAAGAGTTTTGCCTGGGAATACAGCTGAAACCATTCAGTCGTTTCCCGCTCGACATGCCCGCGAAACTCAACATACTCACCAATATGAGGAAGAATAGCATCCTTGATATATTCATCCGTGCCTTTTCCAGCAATAATGAGCTTTCGCTTAACCCGTTTTGCGACCTCAATTGCCTGGCGCACCCCTTTCACATCAACTAGTCTCCCCAGAAAAAGCATATACTCGCCCTCTCCCATTCCATCCTGCGGATATACCTTCGTATCCACACCGTTATACACTGTTGCAACATAGTTTAAATCAGGAATCACCGTTCTTTGATACTGAGAGATCGTGATGATAGGCTGGTTGTAGTGTTTCAGAATCTGCTCTTCTTGTGAAATAAATACATTGTGATTTGTAAACACAGTTGGGGTGTCGGTTAACGCAGCAAAGTGCATCCCCAGATATACCGGCTCTGTTTGGAGGTGCAGCACATCATACTGCTTTGCCTCCTTATACAAAGCACTGATATACACCTGTTTCATACCCTGATTTAAGTTTTTCACCCACTCTTCCTTCACCAATGCATAATCCAGCTCTGTGGGCGGAAGTCCAAGATCAACAATACGAGCCTTTGATCGTGAACCCTGCGCAGCATATAGGGTTACATCATGACCCCGTTCAACCAGCTTATCAGCCAGAATACCTGTCAGAGTAGCAGAGGCCGCTACAATATGGGGTGCAGGAGGAATAGTTGTCCGATTGCTGGTGAACATGGCTATTTTCATAAGATGCTGTATATATGAATAAATGATAATGCGTCTGATACGATCTGGGAAGGATCGTATTTGCTCTCTACTGCAGACCTCTCTAAGGTCGCCCTCCACTTTTCATAGGCTTTCACGGCGCGTAGGAGAGTCTCTGGCCCCTCTTCTGGTCCACCTTGAAATATGTAGCGATTACTGTTCTCTCCATTTCCCCGAACTACCTTAATCTTCATCTCTCCGTCGATAAGCTCAGGCAATGCAGCAAGAGAGCTCTTCAGTGGTGCTGTCGAACCGCCCACTGCGATTCCCCCAACCCGTAAAAGCGCGTCATATCCATTTTCCGAATTCTCTGCATAGATCACCAGTGGAGCAAACTCCATATACTCCTGTTCAAGATATGCAACCGCATCTGCCTTAGTGACCGGCAGAAAATCTATATTAAAAATAGGGTGATGCTTCCTCAGATCACTATCTGCATCTGTTGAAAGCACAATCTTCATATTGGTAAGCTTCGCTTGCACTTGTGAAACCGCTTCTTGCAGGAGTTCATATTCTTTTTTCTGATCTGCTTCTATGCCGGAGGTCTCAACCTCAAACGACAGTTTATATTTTTCCTGTTTATCTTTCTGTGGACGAACTTCGTATCTTCCACCACTTTGCCGGTACAGATCTGTCATGCGCCTCGCATGCTCCTCTGCTTCCGCTTTCTGAAACCCACACACACGAAGATATGTATCCCAGCCTAAATGTGTCCGGTAGGATGAATCACCTTCATCCTTAACACTAAACTCTGTACCAACGGATGTAATAATCCCATCAAATACGCACTTTCCTTTGTAAGTGAGACGTTTCTCTGACACTACCATCTCAACCGTTCTCCCAGTTACTGCAACTAATGGAATAGAGAGTCTGTTGAGTTCTTCAAAGAGCGTTTGAGTAATCGAATCAAAATGCGACGCATTCGGCAGAGAATCCGACATGAGTAGTGTCCCGTCTATATCAGCGGCGAGTATGATCCGCCGCCCAAAGATTGACGCCTGTTCATGAAGCTTACGCGCAATAGCATCTTGTGTCGAATTATCGGTCATATGAGTCGGTTATATAATTCTATATACTTGTCAACAACTGCATCCCATGAATAGTGTTCTTTAATGGTAAATGCGGCATTCTCCGCAACCTTTTTCACTAACGACGGCTTCTTGAGCAGTTTCAAAAGCAGGGTCGCCAATGCCTTTGTGTCTCCGGTATCTACGATAAAACCGTTTAACCCATCAACTACTATCTCCCGGGATCCTGCGCCGGTTGAGACAATGGGGGTAGTGCTGCATGCCATCGCCTCCTGCACATTCAACCCGAACATATCAAAACGCGCAGCGTTAATAAACAGGTATGCGTTGCGGTAATATGCAGGCAGTATCCGCTCTTGGGGTACTTTACCTAAATAAGTAACATATTTACCCAACCTATGTTTAGCGATAAGCTTCTTCACCGTCCTTGTCGCCTCCCTCTCTTCTGCGGACTGATCTGATTCTGCAACCCCTCCTCCCAGGTAGTAATGAAAGTCAACATTTCCCTTGATTAGTGCAAGGGCCTCAATGAGGAGATCAATACCCTTTGCCGGTGCTATTCTGCTGACGGTGAGAATGGCACGCTTATGGAACTTAACCTGCGTATCTGCATCCGTTTTTTCAGTATTAAAGTTAGTAACATCAACGCCTGAGTGTATAACATGGATCTTCTCAAAATCAGCAACGTAGTGCTGCAAAATCTGCACCCTGTTTATTTCAGAAAGCACCGTAACTGCATCTGCAGTACTCATGATCTTCTGTTCTATTGCAGCCCGCATATGGTATCGGTAAAACCCCTCCAACTGTTTGTTCGGAATCTGTTCAAGTGAGCTTTTCTGCTTCTTCAACCTCCCGAGCGAATGGGGAGTGTTCACATGAGGAATCTTCAGCATGCGGGCAAGAATCAGTCCGCAGTATCCCCCATCATAGTACTGAGAGTGGATAAGGTCATAACTTCGTTTGTTCGCAATAATGTACTTTAAGTAGTTCTCCATCATTTCGGGTATGAGCTCGAATAGCTTCTCTTTCGGAACAAACTCATCTCCCCCTGCGGGAACCCGGACGATATTCACTCCTGGCCACACCTCTTCCCTTTCAGACAATCCGTGAAACCTGCGGGTCATAATGTCTACCTCTATTCCCTTCTTACTGAGCGCTCGTGACAGTTGAAAGATGAACGTTATCTGCCCACCGTTATCTGTCTTGCCAAGGTCTGGAGGATAGGAAACGTATCCTTGTGGATTTAAGATAGAGATCCTGTTCACTGTTTTTTTTGATTGTGCTTCCTGTTGGTCCATATAAAAAGTATAGCAAGAAATGCACTCACACAAAAGGCATTTGGGGCTCTATTACAATCTTCTTACATGCACTTGACAGTACTCTTACACTTTGATAGACTGGATGTACATCTGCGTTTTTTATTCATTCCATTTACCTTTTTTCCTATGTCCCCCGTCATCTACGAAACACCATCCCTCCCCAACTCAGTTATCTACCAGATCTATCCGAGGAGTTTTCGCGACTCAAACGGTGATGGGATTGGCGATATTAACGGAATAATACAGGGACTCGA
The DNA here is from genome assembly GCA_964557525.1 of uncultured Gammaproteobacteria bacterium. Classification (GTDB taxonomy): domain Bacteria; phylum Patescibacteriota; class Microgenomatia; order UBA1406; family GWC2-37-13; genus CAZLAJ01. Next base: position 8,822 of record CAZLAJ010000031.1, read on the forward strand.
CTACTTGAATGACGGCACAGAACACTCACTCGGCGTTGATGCCATCTGGCTTTCACCCATATACAAATCTCCCATGTTTGATTTTGGCTATGACGTGTCTGATCATTGTGATATCGACCCCATCTTCGGCTCCATTGCTGACTTTGACATGCTGGTAAAAGAAGCACATAGAAGAAATGTCAAAATAATCCTCGACTTTATCCCCAACCACACCTCCCACCTTCATCCGTGGTTTTTAGAATCCCGCTCCTCAAAAATAAACCCAAAGCGTGACTGGTACATATGGAGAGGGGGCAAAGAAGAGAACCCTCCAACTAACTGGTTAAGCAGGTTTGGCGGATCAGGTTGGGAATATGACCCAATCACAAACGAATACTACTATCATAGCTTTTTATCAGAACAGCCAGATCTTAACTGGGCAAACCCTTATGTACAGGAGGCGATGGAAAATGTTCTGCAGTTCTGGTTAGATAGAGGGGTCGATGGATTCCGAGTTGACGCGGTTGAGCATATGATAAAAAGCAGTGCTTTTCAGGATGAACTGGCAAATGACAACTACCGTGCGGGAGCAGATGATCCATTCCACTCACTGACGCATACGTACACATTAAACCAGCCGGAAATCATTCCCATTCTCAAATCGTTTAAAAAACTTCTCTCTTCATGCCCCGGCAGCTTCATGATAAATGAGATGAATGTCCCTCTCGATGAGCTCATCAACATCTATAAATCTACTGATGGCATCTGTATGCCGTTTAACTTTCATCTCATGCACATGCCGTGGGATCATACCACCTTCAAATCATTCATCGATGCGTTTGATTCTGCAGTAGGCAAACAGTACACACCTAATTATGTGTTAGGGAATCATGATACTCCCCGCCTCCTTACCCGCCTCAATGAAAAGAGAGCCCGTGTTGCTGCTATGCTTCAGTTAACTCTCCGAGGCATGCCCTTTATCTACTACGGAGATGAACTCGGGTTGCCAAATGGCATAATTCCCCCAGAGAAAGTGCGAGATCCTTGGGAGAAAAATACTCCAGGGTTGGGATTGGGAAGAGATCCAGCCCGGGCCCCTCGTGAGTGGGAGGACGCGGAATTTGGAGGATTTTCACGTGTTCAACCAAGGCTCCCCTTTGCTGCCAAAACACGGACCGTACCCTCGGAAAGGCAGAACTCTTCATCTATGTTTCAACTGTCCTGCGCTCTCATTCAT
>CAZLAJ010000032.1:0-9825 GCA_964557525.1 uncultured Gammaproteobacteria bacterium
TTTTTCACCATACAAATTCTCTATACAAACCTGTTATCAGATGGTATTCCGGCGCTTGCCGTGGCGTTTTCCCCTCGGGAAGAGGGCTTAATGAATCGGCCACCTAAGAAAACTTCAGAACTCTTGAGCATGTTTGATAAATGGTACATTCTTGTTGTGGGCGTATTCGGCTCATTTCTCGTTATACTCTGTTACTACCTATTCTCCCGTTTTGGACACGAGGTGGGCAGGACTGCCGCGTTCTGTATGCTGGTCTGCATGCAGTCGTTTATGTTCATTGATATCTGGCTTGATCACCGGTCTATGAGAAAACACCTTGTCCGTAATCTTTCGCAGGTGTTTTTTGTTGCCTTCTTTATCACCTTCGGCTTTCAGTTCATGGTAGTCTCAGTTCCTGCGATTGCACAGGTTTTCAAGATCGTTGCCATTCCTCCCTGGATGTTCGGCTTAGTGCTGCTACTTGCTTCTTCCATACTTGTTGCGATTAAACTATCCAAGATGCTTATTCGAGTAGGTATACGACACCATTAAATGTGAATTAGTCAAAAAGAGATGGTAAATACGGTCCTACATATTCATCCGTATATATAATGCCTCTAAGTAGGGGAACGTGTATCGTTACTGCTGTCTTTCAGGCCCAATGAAGATAGATAGTATATGTATGATTACTGTACACCTCTGCCGAGATTGCTGAGTATACGTGAGATGAACTGCGCATTTATTACCATATTTGTAGTGCTGTCTGTTGAGAGAGACTGTCCGTAGTTTCTGAGAGAGATAAGGTAGTCTGCAACATCTACAATTCCATTTCCGCTTACGTCAAGGAGCGGTTCAGCTGAAGAGAGAGGTTGTGGGGAAGGAAGTGGTCTTGGTGTTTTGGTTGTTGGTGGACGTTTGATTGGTTTGGTTATGCGGATCTCAGGTTCTAGAGTCGGGAACTGACTAATATATTCTGTTGGATAGTGAGAAGGGGAAGGTGGAGTAACAGGAATGTCGCGTCCTGAAGGTGGTACATCGAAGGCGTACTTTACCTTACCAGGAGCCTTCATGGTACAGTATTGGAAATCAGGATGAATTGTGCCTGGGCAAGATGATTTGGTTTGAGGAATGCATCGAGGATTGCCGTCATTTTGATCTATGCAGATGAAAGCGGAAACGATATATTCTGCGCCGTTTTTTACTTTATTTGTCTTAAAAAAGAGCGTGTTTTCGGTAGGATTTTGCCATTCCTGATGGTCTATTTCATTCATGCTGCCATTCTGGTCCTGCTTTAGAAAACTTACAATTGCATAGGTTACTTTTGAGAGATCTCCCCTTATTGAGATGTCGCCGTAGATAGAGGTTTCATTGGGGGGAACAGAGGGTGATAGTGCAGGTGTTATGTATGCTGGTGGTGACATTGAGGGTTGCGGGAAGCGTGAGATTAGGGGATATGTTGGTTTAATTGGTCCTGGTGATATGGGCATTGGTACTTGTTCAGGAGGTGGTAGACAGGTGAAGCTGGGTCCAGTAACGGGTGCTGAGCGATTTCCTTTATCGTCTATTGCTTGGACAGACCAGTTATATGTGTGTCCGAGCAGTGGCTGAAAACTGAGAGATTGATCAATGAGGATGCCTTGGACTGATAGATCCTTCTTCACATTAGTATCATAAACTGTTGTACAAAAGCTCCCATTTCCCTCTGTTCTTAGCGATGGACACACTTTATACATGTTATTATCGTTAAGATCATTCACTTGAACATAATAAGAACGGGTATCAACCGCTCCTTGCCAGATGAGGTATGCGCCATCATTTCCTCCAATAAACGACCGTATGTCTCCATAGCACATAGCCATCAGCTGGCTTGGAAGATCAGTACGGGCAATGGTGGGATATGGCGTTGGTGATATTCCCGCTGGTTGGGATGGGTATATCGTGGAAGGGGGGAGTGGTGGGTAAGTAGGGTATGGAGTGAGGGTGGGGATCGGACTCAGCTGTGGATTTGGCTTGAAAGAAATAGATGCACTCAGGTTAGTTGTTTTATTTTCCTCAACGATAAAGGGACAGATTAACCCATTCTGAGCTGGGTTGCAGCCATAGGCAGTGAGGGAAAGACCGTCAATCTTCTCAAGTACCTCGCCACTATACGCATTTACGAAATTTGGTTCAACAGTGAGATAGTAGTTCTTGCCGATATTATATTCTCCTCCGAAACCTAAGAGCAGGTCGGTAACATGTACTCCACCATTATTACAACTGGTATCGACGCACACCTTGAGTACAACCGCTCTTCCTTCTGGAATACTTACTGTCCGTGATATCTTTACATCTATTTTTCCTTTTGGGAGAATTGGCGTAGGAGAAGCGGGAGGATATGTGCTTGTGATAGAGGGTGATGGAACCTGGGCGCGTGAGCGTAGCTCAGTTTGTACTTGACCAGTTCTTAATCCCAGGAGCAATCCTGAGACTGCAGTGACTGCCGCCAACACAAGCATGAGACTAACCATCTCCCCGCGTTTATAATGCTGCATGATATTACTGTAGATTTAAGTAGGACAAAAATCAAGTGATGTTATTATGCAGGTTTTCATTAGAATTATTAGAATGTATTAGTCATAGCTGGACGTTTCTCATTAACGTTTTAACTTATCATGGCCCTTCCTCCAATCATATTAACGACTTGCATCGCCCATTCCTTAAATAATTCAGACAATATGTTGATATGCAGAACCTTCTTTTTTTAAGATACGTTATAATTCCACTTCTAATTTTTAGTCGTTTTCTACTTTCAGTAGGGTTGTGAGGCTGAAATATGACTTCTCTACTTAAAATATAGTAATCATGTAAGATTCTCTTCATTGTCCTCATATAAAATTAATTGTTTTTATGTATAATATAGGCCTAATATATTTTGGTTAATTATTATAATATACAAGATTAATGTCGCTAGAGAGCCAACATAAGTTGCTCTACTATAAGATTCAACAGAAACATTCTAATATCTGACTTGTTTCCTAGTAGATTCAGTGTAAGTTTATATAGTCATATGCGTGAGGATGGTATACCTAGGAGTCCTATCCAAATTCCTGACAGTGGGAGCGGAGATCAGTATAAAGTGATCGTCCTCGAATCTCTAACATGTAGGGGTAATATATGCTTGCCTCCAGATGTGGCTCCTGAAATTGCTGAGATGCGTGAACGATTAGCAAGATTAGCTGGGGGATTAACCATTACGCCAACGGGGCTAGAGGTCCCCTCGACTGGGTTAACAATACCAGCCGCTGTAGGTAGCCATATTTACCAACCAGAGTATCAAGAGATTTTATTACATTCACAACCTATAACAGGAGAGAAACGAGATAAAGGAAGATCTGGATCAGAGATTGCGCTGGCAACATATGATTTACCGTTGTTTCTTTCAAAAGAGGTACGTAATAGATTGGGAAACGATATACAAACACATCCTTATATAGAGGAAGTAGTAAAAAATATACAAGGTTTGTTGCATGTTGAGCCAGATAATCCTCATAATCCTCCAGCAGGCCAAGTGAAGTACTCTCAAGAAGTATTAATTAGAACCAAGGTGCAAACAGGATATTATGATAGAACTCAAGACAAGAGAGTAGAACGCACATTTACTAAACCCGGTACGTTAGAAGTGGCAGCTATAGTAATGACAGACGTGTTACGAGAGCCTGATTTTAGGGGGAGGTTAGGCGAAGAAGTTTCAGTTTGCCTAGCCAGGTTAATCAATAATTATCGCACTCAAACACGTTCTGGCCTCGAATTACCTGAAATGCCCGACTTGGTACGCTCAATAGTTGAAGCCATTCCTACGTTATCAACAAGAAAAGAAGGTCGCTTCCAACTCTATGACGCATTAAGTTATATGAGAATCTCTCCTACTCTCGCTGCCGAAATTATTGAACAGATGGATCGTTATAGGGACCTCGATCATCCACTTGCTTATCAGCTCACGTTAGCAATTGCCGAAGCCAATCCTACACATTCATGGATAAGAGTCCAAGAGGAAAGGAGGGCGGGGCTCTTGGCTCAGCTGAACGGGCCCCATGAAGAGCTGTTCTACCGGTATAGAGAGCTCCTAATTCAGTCACAGGGATTGGTATTTGCCGGCGATATTGTGCATCCTTTACAGGGAAAAGTAGGAATGGAACTTGAATATGGTACAATACCAGCTTTTCTTGCTGATAAGGACACGCTCGATTCAGGTTGGATCGAAGGAAAAGATTGGGTTAATGACGAGATGAGACGATCATATGATGCGCTTGAGTATGATAATAGGTATAGAAAGTCTTTAGTCAATTTATCTAAGTGGCTTCATGATATTACAACACATCTTAGTTCACTTCATATTCATTTCGATAGGATAAGACATCCTCACAGACCGGACATAGGGAATTTATATAAAACTGAAGGAGGGATTGAAACTTTAAGAGAAAATCGGGAGTACTTTACATGGGAAGTGCGGGCTATGTTGCCCCCCGTCGCGAGAGGTAGATTATTGCCCGCTCGGGTAAGCGATGTAGTTGAACTATATTTGCGTATAACAACAGAAGGCGAGGTAAAAACTGCTCCTGCAATCGCTGTCTCTGAAGGTGACAGACCCTCTATTGATCAGCTGATTTTTGGTCATATTGCAAGTCGAACATCATCACCTGAAGCGCGGCTGGCTCTATTAATGGTCATGCACACGCCTTTTACGATGTTAGGTGTGAATCCGTTTGCTTTTGCATCTACATATACAAGAGAAAGTATCCCAGCGATTATGGCTGCAGCAAAGACTGCTCATATTGATGGTGGGAATAGAAGTCCATTTCTACAGTTATTAGCAATTGCCTATGAAACGAACTTTGACGGGACATCGATAGGTATACATCAAGGTCCTGATCATTTACGAAGGCTAGCATTCGTGCGTCGGGTTCTGGATAGTGATGATCCTACATTTTTTGCCAATCATATCCGCGTGATGTATATTCTAGCTGGTATCCATCAGCGATTAGATATGGGTCAAGATTTGACACTTTCTGATCTTTATTTCCTGTATGGTGTCGATCAAACATTTATACCTACACAGCGTCAACAAGATCATATCGATGCAATTCTCCGGGGGAGAGATGCTGATAGGGATATGGCAGTTATATTCGGCTGTTCGCCGGATCAGATTGCTCATACAGCAAACGATATTAGTGAAGATACGAAAGCATACGTGGGGCCATTAGAACCCGATATCTTCAGAAAATTACCTACAGAGGTTACCCATATCTACACCTCATATCCTGAGGGCAGAATACAGAGAGAATGCATTACTATTGGTAACAAAACGAACGAGCAACTCTGGGATGAGTTGAGACAGCGGGGAATTCGACTGTCTCCTTATGTTGAGGATATGTTTAAAAGTCCCAATTTTGCTACCCAGGAAGCTATTAAGGATATAGAACTTATACGTTTAAGAGTAAAAGACCTTGGTATTCCTGGGGATTTTCCCACCACCGAGCAAATATATACTCATATTAAGGGGTTGGGCCTTGAATTATGTCCAGCCGAAGTTGGCCCGTATTACCGGCTTCAATATATAAATCAACCAGAGGATGAAGAGTTATATATAGCAATGCAACCAATTACCTGCCGTCGAGGTATTCCCTATATCTTCGGGGTTTATAATTCTATGGGCGGGAAGTGGTTATATGGTGATAAGATTTATCCTACCTCGGAGTGGGGTGAGGATACTAATATGTTATTTTCTCTATGCAAGTGAAATTGGATATTCAGTCTCCTTAATGTGTCAGAGTGTGGATTTATGTACCCTCTTGGTCAACACGGCGTTAACGATGCTTTGAGCATCTAAGCCGTTATGCTTTACAACATCTTCAGTCTTGCCAGAATGGGGTATCTCCTTTACTGCGAGATGAGTAATGAGAGGAAGCGAACTGGGTCTGTCTTCATGGGTAGCAAGCAATGCGAAGATATAGTCACCGATTCCGCCATATACATAGTGGTCTTCAACGATGACAATATATGGAGAGATGGTAGCAAATTTGAGTATAGTCTTCTCATCGAGCGGTTTAATACTGTAAAGATCGACAACGGCAACGTGTATTCCCTGTTTCTCAAGTATTTCGTATGCTTTAAGTGCCTCGTGAAGAGTGTATCCAGCTGAAAAGATGACAGCTAAATCCTTAGATGATTCTTTTAAGATGTGTGATCCACCAATAGGAAACTCGGTGGTGGTTGGGTAGAGGACTGGTGTTTTTTCTCTCGTGAGTCTGAGGTAGGTCAGGGACTGATTGTTGAGCATTTGTTCAACTAATTTAACTGTTGAGGTTGCATCAGAAGGATATAGTATGATGCTTTTCAATATACTTTTTATCATCGAAATATCCTCGAGTGCCATCTGTGATGAACCGTCTGCGCCGATAGAGACCCCCACATGTGAACCCACAATTTTAATGTCCGCATCCGAATATTGAGCCATGCGCATTTGATCAAACGCACGAGTCAGAAATGCTCCAAAGCTTGACACTACTGCGGTATATCCACATCTGTCCAATCCAACTGCGACACTGACCATATTTTGTTCAGCGATAAACATTTCCAAAAACTGTTCTGGAAACTGTTTAGCGAATGACTGTTCCATGGTTGAGTTTGAGGTTTCGGCATTGAGAACCATAAGGTTGGGGAAGCGTGGAGCAAGAGCAACGAGAGCGTCGCCGTATGCTTGGCGGGTTGAGTATGTTTGTCCAACCGTATATTTTAGGTTGACGGTGGTTGTATTCTCTTCTGATTGGCGGGAAGATGTAAGATTGGTTTGTTTTCCTGATTTGGCAGCTTCTCCATAGTTATATCTCAGTCGGCTGATCACTTCTTGTAGATTTGCTGGTTGTTCTCTCTCTTCAGGAGAGGTGGCTACTGGAGAGAGTGAGGGTCTGGAAAGCGGAACAGTGAGGTGTATATCTATCTCTCCAATTTCAGCTAGTGCTGTTTCGAGCTGTGCTTGATTAAGTGTTTTTCCGTGCCAGTTATCTGCGTCTTCAAGGAGAGACACCCCTTTCCCTTTTATGGTTTTTGCAATAATGACGCTGGGTGAGTGATTCGAATCAGTAGAATATGCAACTACGTCTGAGTACGCTTTCTGTAGTTTTTGAATATCATGGCCATCGTTTACGACAACGGTATTCCAGCCAAAGGCTTGAAACCGTGTGGCATATTGTTGGAGATCCCAGCCAAGCATAGTCTCGCCTCTCTGTCCCAGGCGGTTGACATCAAGGATGCCGATGAGGTTGCTTGCACGGTAATAGCTTGCAAGCTCGATCGCTTCCCAGTTTTGTCCTTCCGCAAGTTCAGAATCGCCCATCAGTACAAATACCTTCGGTTCGCGTTCGATACGTGCTGTTTTATCTTTATGCTGTTTTCTTGCAGCGATTGACATACCCAGACCTATTGAAAGACCCTGGCCAAGAGAACCTGTAGCAACATCAACAAACGGGAGCCGTGGGGTGGGGTGGCCTTCGAGATTGGATGTGGTCTTGCGGAGAGTGAGCAGTTCTTCGTGTGATAACAGGCCAGCCATGCGGTACAGTGCGTAGAGAAGGGGAGCGGCATGTCCTTTAGAGAAAATGATGCGGTCATTGAGTGGACTGTGCAGATTAGTACTGTCCTGCATGAAAAAACCAGCGAAAAAGAGCGTTGCTATTAACTCGACGGCAGAGAGTGAGGAGCTGGGATGTCCTGATCCTGCTTCAGTTGTAGACGTGAGAATGTCGTATCTGAGTCCTCTGCAGATTGCAGTTAAGGTTGCAGTATCTACCATATATTCACTATACCAGTCTTCTTCCCCGAGAGACAAGAACCATGCATTAAAAGAACTGTAAAATGATACTAAGTTGGTATAATCAAACCATGAACGTGAATGACCGCATAGATTTAGTGAGTCAGGTAGGGGAGGAAATAATTCAGGAAGATGAACTCCAATCATTACTGAGTGCGAATGAACCCGTTATTGCCTATGATGGTTTTGAGCCCTCAGGGCAGATACATATCGCCCAAGGACTGCTCAAGGCGATTAATGTGAATAAGATGATTAAGGCGGGTATTCGTTTTAAGATGCTTGTTGCTGATTGGCATGCCTGGGCGAATAATAAGATGGGCGGTGATTTGGAGAAAATTCAGACAACTGGAAGGTATTTTATCGAAGTATGGAAGGCGTGCGGAATGAATATGGATGGGGTAGAGTTTGTCTGGGCGTCTGATCTTGTAAAGGATGACGCATACTGGAAATTGGTGTTGCAAATTGCACGAACGAACACCTTACGTCGGTTTATACGCACTGCCGAAATTATGGGTCGGGATGAGTCTATGGACTTAACTGCTGCTCAGATTATCTATCCCTGTATGCAGTGCGCTGACATTTTTATGCTTAAAGCAAAGGTTGCACAGCTTGGGATGGATCAGCGAAAGGTGAATGTTCTTGCGCGTGAGATAGGAATGCAGCTTGGTTACTGGAAGCCGGTAATCGTGAGTCATCATATGCTGATGGGGTTAAGTGCTCCAGGTGAGGGAGGAGAGAACAAGGTGGAGAGAACAATAGCATTGAAGATGTCTAAATCAAAACCAGACAGCGCCATCTTTATGACTGATACCCTTGAGGATATTAAGCGAAAGATAAATAAAGCATACTGCCCAGAGGGAATTGTTGAAGAGAATCCGGTCCTCGAGTACTGCAAATATATTCTATTCGAGAAATTTAATTCGATTACGATTGAGCGGCCAGAAAAATTTGGCGGCACGATAACAGTTAGAAGCTACAAAGAGCTTGAACAAAAGTTTGGGAATAAAGATATTCATCCTATGGATCTGAAGCAGGCAGTTGTCTTACTTCTTGACACCCTTATTACTCCTGTGAGAAGACACTTTGAAGAAAATGCAGAGGCAAAAGCCCTCCTTGAGCAAGTTAGGTCATTTCAAATCACACGGTAATGACTCATGTTGAGAACCCTCACGATAGTGATGCTTTTCAGCGTGTTTCTCTCTCGCCCCACTGTGCAGTTGATTCGTTAGGTGATCATGTAATAAAGTTCGAGGATGGTGCGATAACGGATCACAGAGTGGCTGAGATGAGAGCAGGGGGTGGTGGTATGAAGAGAGTAACGGCGATTAGATACGAAGTAAAAGGACATCCCGAACAGAGCACTACGGAAGTGGAGATCATACATGCCCCAGATCCGACTAAACTAATACAGGCTTCGCTTAGGTTTTCTCACTTTATGGATGCCCATGACTGTTTGGTGCCGATGATAACGTATGGGGTATTAGATGAGAGTGGTGAACTCATTTGTGCTAGTGTTCATTTGCCCGCAGGAAGATATATCTTTCCAAAGCATGGATTGGTTAAGCCTGAGGAAATCGATTTACATGCATCAAATGTCGGTCAGTCATTTGAGTGGTTGCGTGCACAGAAAGGACCAATGCTCACTGCGGTGCAGGTCACAGAACTTGGATACTTGATGCGTATCCCGACATTACCAGTGTTAGATGAGTATGGGAGGGCAACCGGATACTACACCGTTAATGCAATGATGCCACAGCAGGGGAAATCCTATGATGAAGCGGTATATAGAATCATGAGTGAACATAAAAGCCCTAAAGACTTAGACAAAGCATTGAGGAGAATGGGTTTTGATGTGCGTCTCACATTCGAACAAACTCAAGCTACAGCAATTCAGTTTCTACTTAATCATCCTCCTTCATCTACCAATGGTGGAGAAGCGGGTTATGGTTCTGAATTTGCAATGGGCTAAACTAAAGCAAATACCGTGTATAATCTGA
>CAZLAJ010000033.1:0-9749 GCA_964557525.1 uncultured Gammaproteobacteria bacterium
CTGTATTTTTTGCTTATTGAAGTCATGATTAATACACACAATATATTATATAAACATAATAATATATCTATATTTTAATTCCTACATTCATGTCCAGTCCCTATGTAAGCTTATATAAATCATCTGGATATGATTTTTCAGTTCTTGGAGTGCCAATATATTTTGGCTCTTCGTATATACTAGGATCAAAATATGTTCCACGAGCCATAAGAGAATATTCAATGTTGGATAGAGTCTCAAAAGGAAAGTACTATGATCTAGATTCAGAAACTTGGATTCAATCAAATCATTTAAGTATATGCGATATTGGTGATCTAAATATCTGGCCTACAGATCCTGAAAAAAACAATAGTGAGCTTATTAATACTGTTTATCGAATTAGAAAAAATTCATTTCCTATTATTATTGGTGGAGATCATTCTATTACATATAGTAATTTCAAAGGTTGTGTAAAAGCATTGTCTCAACTCAATAAAAATATAGGTATACTACATTTTGATGCTCATCTTGATACAGAAGGAGAATATTTACCCTCATTACCTCCTAGATGGCATGGTAATCCTTTTAGTGCTTTAATTGAAGAAGGCATACTTGAAGGAAATAAACTAGTAACCGTTGGGCCACGCGGAAGAATTAGTGAAGAATCTTATAAATATACTAAAAAGAAAGGAATACACCTCATTACGTCTTCAAAAGTAAAAAAATTAGGAATAAATACTGTTATAAAACAAGTAAAAGAAATCTTTTCTACCAATACTGATTATATTTTTCTCACAATTGATATTGACTGCCTAGATATTTCTCAGTCTCCTGGTACAGGCACTCCAAAGTATGGAGGATTAAACACTGGAGAATTAATTCAAGCTCTGATATCTTTTAAGGAGCTTCCCATCATAGGAATGGATCTCGTAGAAGTTAATCCCAAATTTGATCCGTCTGGAAGTACTGCAATTATCGCTGGAGAGTTACTATATAATTTCTTATCATTTGGTTTTAATCAAAAAGTACAGCCACCCAAAAATTAACATTTAATTAATAACAATGGATTCTCCAGATTTTCAACAACGATTAGGAAAACACTTAGAAGAACGATTGGGATCTCAAATAACCAATATGCAAACTCCCCTGCAAGGAATGGGTAGTACCGTATTACTTATAAAATTAGATAGTGGTGAGGAGTATGCAATAAAATATGGAGAACCAGCAGCATATGATGTCCCAGCATTAGAGCTGCTTAAACAAAAGAAAGTAGATGTTCCGGTGCCAAAACTGCATAGTCATTTTATGTTTGAAAATTTTCCTGTAGTAGTCATGGAAAAGATTAACTACCCATTACTTGACAGTATTCCTGTTGAACAAATGCATAGATATATACCCTCTATGATATTCAATTTGCAAAAGATTCATAAGATAAACTCAGATAAACCTGGGACTGTAAGCGGAACAGAAAAAAAGAGTACATGGAAGGAGATCATTCTTTCAAAGTTTGATGGGTCTACTTCCTATCTTGATTGGAATGAAATAGCAGGAAGACAAGGGTTAGAAAAGAGTCTGATTCTCAATTCGGTTCAGATGATACAGGAACTCATCCAGACTACTTCTTTTATAGATCATGATTACTCATTCCTACATACTGACTTTAATCAAAGGAATTTATTTGTGAACCCCAATACAGATGATATCACTGCTATTGTTGATTGGAGTGAAGCGCTATTTGGAGATCCTATATATGATTTTTCGCGAGTACGCATGTATATATGGCATTTTGATTTAGGTACTCCAACTTTGACTAATTATAATAATATCCTTTCATTTTCTGCTGAAAAGAAGAAACTGGATGATTTGTATATGCTTTCACGAATTATTGAATATCTCGCATATTATTCTGAGGAGCTTAACGAATTCAATCTTGGAAGAATAAAGCTTCATCAAGATTATCTTAATAGTTATAACTGGAATAGTTAATCTCTATTTTTATGCGAAAAAGAACAGCTTTAGTCACCGGCGCATCCTCAGGAATAGGTAGAGCGATAGCTTTACAGTTAGCAAAAGAAGATATTGAGGTGTGTATTAATTTTTCGAAGTCAGAAAAACAGGCACAGGAAGTAAAACAGGATATCGAAAAGGAAGGTGGAAAGGCAGCTCTTTATCAGGCAGATATTACTAAGGAAGACCAAGTAAAAGAAATGTTTAATAAGTTATCTTCAGAGTTTGGTATATTAGATATCCTCGTGAATAATGCTGGAATATATATTCCCGACTTTATAGAAACCCATAATACTGAAAACTGGAAACAGGTAATTGAAGTTAATCTATATGGGAAATTTTTCTGTACAAAGTATTCCTTACCTTTACTTAAAAAATCAACATCAGCACGAATTGTAAATATAGCCAGCCGTGCCGCGGTACGCCCAATTGAAGAATCCAGCGCATATTGTAGTGCAGCTGCAGCAGTGACCATGTTTACCCAAGTTTCTGCCTTAGAATTAGCTCAATACAATATAAGGGTCAATACCGTGAGCCCTGGTTTAACCAAGACTCCTATGACACAAGAATACGACACCGATGAAGACTTTGAATCCTATGCAAAAAAGAACCCTTCAAAAAGGATAGGTAAGCCTACAGATATTGCTAATATAATATCTTTTCTTATTTCAGATAAAGCTGATTTCATTAATGGAGAAAATATTAATGTGAGCGGGGGAATATTATTAATTTAAGATCAGATTTTTATACCGTAGTAAATAAAAGTAGTTACTGAATAAAAAAATTTATTTTGTTCCTCATATGTGAGTATTCCTGCATAAAACTCATCAAACTCCTCCTTGGTGATTAAGTTATTCTTCACAAGTTCTTCAAAGCTCTTTATCGTGTTAAAACAATAATTACCTTCACTAAAACTTGTGTTAATAACGTTATAACTCTTGACGTCACCCTTAAACAACCCACTATTATTAAATATTCCATGTAATCTTCTGCCAAGCCATGAATCTATTTCATCCATCCAAGGTTGTTTCCATTCTGAGTATGCCCTCACAACTTTCCGCATAAGATCTTTATTTTCACCATCAATTAACTGACTATCCCAATCAGTATGAGAGCATACCACTTGGCCTGCCGGCTTCAATAATCTATATATTTCTCGTAGGTGTGCATTTTTATCTTTGATACACTCAAGTAGATTGTGAGAATAAATTAAGTCAAATGATTGACTTTCAAAAGGTAATACAAGGTTTAGATCATGTTTAATATATCGAACTGTCAAAGGAGTAGTACATTCAATCTTATCAACTCCATATAGTTCAAATTTCCTATTAGGAAACATTTCGTCTAATAAATTAAGATCATCACCATTGCCACAACCCAGATCCAAAATTTTATGCACATTACTGAAGTCTATATGGTTAAATATATATTCTTTAAGCTTCCTTTTATCTTTTATCATATTATCTTTTTCTTAACCATGATGTAAATAACTCTGGCGAGGAATTAACTATATCTCGTGGCTGTACACCTAATTGTTTCAATACTTCAATATTGCTCAGTACACGAGTCAATAGTCTATTTATGCCTCCATTTCGCGAATGTTCATAAAAAAGTTGAGTAGCTTCCCTTTCAGTCAAAACCATTGGAGGAGAAGGCAAGCATCCCCAATCTTCCAAGTAATGAAAATCAAATCCTACTATCAGAGGGACGCCTTCAAGCATAGCATGTCTAATTAAGTCTCTGTCAAGATTGTTATTTGGATCCCTTGTTAAATTAGTACTATCTAAGTTTATTTCAAAAGCTACGTTTCTTTGCCTCATATTTCGGAAAAGTTCTAGCCATTCCTGTGCAGTCATGCGTAATTTGTGTTCCTCGGGGAGATAGAAAGTTGGGTGCGAGATTGTATCTACATGAGGGTTCTCAATCACCTGATGATACATATCCATACACTCAAGTACAGATGGATTAGCATTTCCTGCTGCTCTCCAGATGGATGAGTGATAAGAGGCTGTTACATAATCTAATTGTGATAACCCTTGATTGTGTACTGTTAGTCCTGTCAAGTACCTAATTTCTGGGACACGGAGTCTAAGAACTTTTTCCTGAACCTTACAGGTGGCATTTTAAGGGCAGTATGAATCCGTAACGTGTTGTAATAGACCAAGTATGAGTATATTTCCTCGACCAACTCTCCTGTTGTTTCGAATCGGTTTAAATCTCCTGCCTCATCCTTAAACCTGCCAAAGAATGATTCCTTGTAGCCATTTTCCCAGGGTGAAGCTTTTGCAGACACTGAGATCTTAACGCCCTGTTTCTCAAGAAATCCAGTAACTGAAGTAGCCATAAACTCACTTCCCTGATCTGAATGGAAAATCTGGGGCTGCTGCGCTTCAAGTGCCTCCTCAATGGCAGATAAAGCAAGGGCGCTGTCATGCCGGTCGGAAACTCTGGCTGAGACAATCTCACGGGTAAAGATATCTTCAACGGTTGCCAGATAGAGTTTTCTCCCCTGAAATTTAAGGTAAGTCAGATCACTGACAAAAACTTCTCCGGGCTGTGTTACAATCATATTTTTAATGAGATTGGTATAGGTGTGGTGGTTGGTGGAGCGGGTGAGCCAGAATGGTTTGCCTTTACGTCTTGGCGGCTTGATCCCATACTTCTTCATAACTCTCTTGGCTCGATTGTGACCCATACCCAAAGCAAGCGCTACTCGTTTGTGACCATACGCGGGATTGGCAAGATGGAGGTCTTCAATGTCTTTTTTAACAGCCAGGTCCTTTTCCTCCTGAATACTCTTGTGGTAAATTTTCTTTCTTGAGATGCCAAGTAAAGGAGCGAGAAGTTTTTTGTTTTGACATACCCTAAGATATTTTTCTTTTTTTTCCCTTCTCCATGTCATACGCCATCATGCCAATCATGCGTTTGAGCTCTTCGTTTTCTTTCTTCAGGCGGTTGTAGGCAGCAAGGCTTACTTCGGAGGAAACAAGTTTTGATAGCCAGTTATAGATGGTTTTTACTGAGATGCCATACTGGGCAGCGAGAGAAGGTGCTTTTTTACCTTCTTTGATTTTTGCAAGAATTTCCTCTTTTACCTCTTTTGGTACTGGTTTAAACATATGGACAAATTCTACTTAAAACTCATGTAGAATCTGTGTCCATTTTACCGGGTACCTGTCATATTACACCTTCATATTCATATCCGTCTACAATATGCGAACAGTTGCTTCTTCTGTGAAATTTCGGTTTAGCAGCATATTAGACATGAACATTCTTCCTTACTGCTATTCATTTTCTGATAACTTGATATAGCGCTGTAGAAGATATATTTCAAATACAAAGTTATAAATAAGATTACTTAATTAATTGCATTTACTTTCGTACAAGTGGGCGAATACCATAATTAATCAGAAACAATAATCACTTAGAAGATATTAGTTGTATTTATTTTGTCCTAATTGTTAGAATGAAAGAGGTCTAATTAATATAGACATGGGATGCCACCTGATTGAAAGATAGATAAAAATACTCTTTTTAGCATAGATGAAATATCTATTAAGCGTATTTTCAGTAATCAGTAATAGAATCCAGTCGAGATGAATACAGAACTTATTAATGAGAAGGCGCGAGACCTATACGATCATATCATCGGCCTGCCACTAGGATGGAAACTCATAATGGTAGTACTGATTATACTTTTAGGCTTTTTTACCTACCCAAAAATATTTTCTTCAAAGCAAATACAGAAATATGCAACAACTGAAGTTGCAAGAGGAACGATTATCAGCACAGTATCTCAATCAGGTAATGTGACCGGCAACCAAACAAGCGTATCCTCGCCAACTAGCGGTGTGATTGAAGAGCTATATGTACAGAACGGTCAATGTTAATGCAGGAGACAGTTTGTTTAAGGTGAAATCAACCGCTACGCCAGAAGAACAAGCGTCTGCATATTCTACTTATCAAAGCGCTCTCAACTCTCTTGCTAGTGCGAAGAATAATCAGCAAAGTCTGGATGCACAGATGTGGTCTGCACAAAAGAGCCTTCAAGATGCACAGTCCCAGGTCGACTACATAAACGACGTCAACAACACTATTAATCCTTCTACAAAGCAGCCATATACTGACTTGGAAAAACAGAGTATCAATACGGCTTTAACTCAAACTCAGAAAAATTTTTCTGCGGCGGAACAGAAATATAAGGATTCGCAGCTTGCAATTACTGCGGCGCAGGCACAGGTAAATTCAGCCTGGCTTGCATACCAAGCGACAAAAACTGCGGTTGTCACAGCCCCTATTACGGGTACGGTTGGCAATCTCTCTGTCGGGATAGGTAGTACAGTTTCATCATCTGGAGGAAACAGCAGTTCAAGTTCATCCTCTTCTTCCTCCTCAAGTTCCATGAGTAGCTCACCCGTCCTTATTATTGGCAACTTTGCTGATCTACAGATTAAACTTCAGATAAACGAGGTTGATATTACAAAGATCAAACCTGGACAACTCGCGACGATTACACTTGATGCTCTACCAGATAAATCATTCGTAGGTAAGGTTAGCAGTGTTGATAATGTGGGAATGAGCAATTCTGGAGTTGTTCAGTTTAACGTGTATGTAAGATTTATGACCGTTCCGTCTGATATTAAATCTGGAATGTCTGCGAATGTTTCAATTCAGACCGCCAAAAAGGACAATGTGCTCACTGTTCCGTCAACTGCTGTGCAGTACTCAAACGGAGAGTCTACCGTACGTGTTCTACAGAACGGTCAGATATCGATGGCGACTGTTGAGACAGGTATTAGCTCTGATGCCGATACCGAGATTGTTTCCGGACTTAAGGAAGGAGATGTGATAATTACCAGCGTTCAAACTTCAACTCGTTCGAGTAGTGGACAGTCGAGTTCTCCCTTCAGTAGTTTTGGTAACCGTGGATTGGGAGGAGGGAATTTTGGAGGTGCAGCGCGGACCGGGGGAGGACGCTAAGATTATATGTCTACATCAATCATTCATGTCTCACATTTAACAAAAATCTATGAAACGGGAATGATTAAAACCGTTGCACTTGATGATGTTTCATTTGATATTCAGAAAGGTGAGTTTGTAGCTATTATGGGTCCATCAGGAAGCGGCAAGTCAACCTTAATGCATTTGCTTGGCGCTCTGGATGTTCCAACTTCCGGTACCTATTTGCTTGATGGTCGAAATGTAGAAAAACTTTCAGATAACGAGCTGGCAGAAATACGAAATCGTAAAATTGGTTTTATTTTTCAAGCATTTAATCTGCTTCCTCGTACTACAGTCATTGAAAATGTAATGCTCCCAATGCGATATGCAGGAATTCCGCTTGAAAAAAGACAGAAAATTGCAACTGAGTATATTGAGATGGTTGGACTCGGACACAGGATAAACCATTACTCAAACCAACTATCAGGAGGACAGCAGCAGCGGGTCGCAATTGCACGCGGCATTACTATAAACCCAGCGTTACTTCTTGCTGATGAGCCAACAGGAAATATTGCATCAGCACAAGCGGAAGAGATAATGGCCATATTTCAAGATATTAACAAACAGGGTCATACGATCGTTATGATTACGCATGAGTCCGACATTGCGCATCACGCAAAACGGATTATCACCATCAGAGACGGAAAAATCGTTGAAGATAAAAAGAACTCACGACAAACAATCGCTGTAAAAACGGGCAAAGTTGATTAATATCTACCCATGACAACTATTTTTGAACTTATCACTGAAAGTCTGAAGACCTTAGCCGTGAACAAACTCAGGACGGGACTTGCAATCTTGGGCATTGTGATAGGTATTTGCAGTGTTATTACTCTTATAGCACTCGGCGAGTCTACACAGCTTGCCGTACAGACGCAGATCCAGTCGCTCGGCTCTAATTTACTAACGGTCATTCCTGGTTCACAAGTATCGGGTGGAATCCGCGGAGCAGCTGGTGGGGGAACGACTTTAACAAACGATGATGCTAAAGCAATTTCCACATCATCGCAAGTAACCACCATCAAGAGCGTTTCTCCTGAAATGCAGAAGCGGCTGCAGATAAGCGCGGGAAAGAATAATAGCAATATTCAAATCATCGGTGCAGTTCCCCTGTATGTTGAGGTCCATAAGGTATCAATGCAGTCAGGGGAGTTTATCAACGAACAAAATAATATTGGAATGCAGAAAGTTATCGTTCTTGGTCCCCAAGTGGTTTCAGACCTTTTCGGCGATGGCGCTGACCCTATAGGGAAAAGTGTGAGGATAAACTCGATGAACTTTCGAGTAATTGGAGTTACGGTTTCAAAAGGAGGCGCTGGCTTTCAAAACCAAGATAATATTGGTTACATTCCGCTTGCGACTGCGGAAAAGCAAGTGTTTGGTCAATCATATCTCAACTCGATTGCGCTTGAAGCTAAAAGCGCAGACGTGATGACAGATGCGCAAAATGAGGTGGGATATCTGCTTCTGGCAAGGCATAAATTATCCAATCCAACTCAGGCAGATTTTTCGATCTTCTCACAGCAGGATATTCTCAATACTGCCTCACAAACCACTGGTACATTTACTACATTACTTTCAGGTATTGCGGCGATTTCGTTGCTTGTTGGTGGAATTGGCATTATGAATATTATGCTTGTGACGGTTACCGAGAGAACCCGTGAGATTGGATTACGCAAGGCTCTGGGCGCCAAAAAGAAAACAATTATTACTCAGTTTCTTATTGAATCAATCATCCTCACATTTGCAGGTGGACTGTTTGGGATTATCCTCGGTATCCTCATTACCTATCTCTATTCGATCCTCACAGGTTCCCTGTTTGTCTTTTCTATTGCAGCAGTACTGCTTGCATTTGCTGTCTCTGCTGGTATTGGTATTTTGTTTGGCTGGTACCCAGCACGTAAGGCAGCTAACCTGCAGCCGATCGAAGCACTGCGGTATGAATAATATTAATTATTCATATGAGATTGGAGGTGATACATATGAAGAATAACACCACTGTAACTATTATTTTCGTTGTCATCGCGGCTGGTATTGGCTTCTACGGTGGTATGAGGTATCAACAATCCCAAACTTCACCTGTAGGAGGTATGATGCAGTTTGGACAGGGCTTTGCTCGTAATCAATCCGGTCAAAATGGCCAGGGAAGAATGGGTAGGGGAGGAGCTACCATCGGAGAAGTTGTATCGGTTGATAACAACACGATAACACTCCAACTGCAGGATGGAAGCAGCAAGATTATTAATCTTTCTTCTACGACAACATATTCAAAGACTGATTCAGCTTCGGCTGGAGAAGTTAAAAAGGGGACACATATCGCGGTCTTTGGTACTTCAAACTCTGATGGATCAATGACAGCACAAAATGTTCAGTTGAATCCTCAGTTTCGGCTAGGAGGACGTCCAAGCGGTCAAACCACAGCCCACTAGGTAATTACCATTAAAGAGCCCTCCTTTGAGGGCTCTTTTTGGTTTATAGACAAGAAATACCATTAAAGGCTGTGTTATGGTTACTTTTGTTAGACAGAAGGATATGTGGGGTCTCTATGCTTAGCGGAGGTTATTGTATTTAAAATACTCCTCGAGTGCGATAAAGTATTGAGTATTTTCTCTATATTTTTGGTAGTTTGATTCATTAACCCATTCAAAACTTTTGTGTTCTGAACTTAACTCTACTTGACCTGCAACCCAGTCGCACATAAATCCAACGAGGTAAATGATTTTTCCGGCTTGCGGACGGTTTTCAGGAAACTGAAAGTGCCA
>CAZLAJ010000034.1:0-4726 GCA_964557525.1 uncultured Gammaproteobacteria bacterium
TACCAGTATATTATCACAAAGCTCTGACTGTCAATGTTTGGAGATGACTTCTAGTAGCAGTTTCGAATATAAGGTCGCTGTCTGCAATATCCCGTATACCTCCAATATTAAACGGGGGCAAGGGGCTAGCCGTATCAACAAACCATCCCTTATCCGATTCCTTTCTAGATATCGTGCGATTACGAGAGAGCTCGGCTAAGCCAAACCCTATAGATCGCCATAATTGTTCGACTGGAGGTAGCGGTTCCTTGTTCTGTAATTGTGGCTCATTCATTTAGTTATTATATAACCTATAGTAAATATATACAAGCAGGTTGTTATTCTCCTCTTAAAAGGGTACAATTATGCGTTATGAACATCCGGAACTTTGCTATTATTGCCCATATCGATCATGGGAAATCTACTCTCGCTGACAGGCTACTTGAGCTTACTCATGTAGTGGATATCGGTAGACATGAAGAGCAGCTTCTTGACCGAAACCCCATCTCCAGGGAGCGCGGCATAACGATAAAACTTGCTCCGGTACGGATGAAGTATAGAACAGGCAGTGATGACTATATTCTCAATTTGATCGATACTCCCGGACATGTTGATTTTTCATATGAAGTAGATCGAACTCTCGCTTGTGTAGAGGGTGCTATTCTTCTTGTTGACGCGACTCAGGGAATTCAGGCGCAGACAATTGCAAATGCGTATAAGGCAGTTGAGAAAAATCTTGCCATTATTCCGGTTGTTAATAAGATTGATCTTCCTAATGCTCAGGTTGAACAGACGATTTCTGAGCTTGTTGACCTTATGGGAGTTCAGGCAGAATCAGTGTTTAGGGTGTCGGCAAAGACTGGAGAGGGCGTACCTCAGCTTCTCCAGGCTCTTACCTCGCAGGTACCAGTTCCGGTAACAAAGGAAGTGAGCGATGATCTGCAGGCGCTTATCTTTGATTCATACTTCGACTCGCACAGGGGCGTAATTGCCTTTGTGCGCATCTTTAACGGTTCTGCCCGTAAGGGTACGAAGGTGAGGCTTGCTCAAAATGGTATTACGTTTGAGATCAACGAGGTGGGTATATTTTCTCCAGATCTTGACCCCAAAGATGAGCTCATGAGTGGTGAGATCGGTTACATTGTAACTAACCTGAAAGATATTCACGAGGTGAATGTGGGAGATACGATCTTAAACGAAAAAAGCACTCTTGTTCCCCTATCGGGCTACCGCAAGATCAAGCCTATGGTATATGCTTCCATGTTCCCAACCAATACGCAGGACTATCCGCAGCTGCAAAAGAGCTTGGAGAAGCTGTACTTAAATGATTCAGCCCTTGAGTTTCAGGCTATCTACAGTCAGGCGCTCGGAGCTGGGTTTCGTGTTGGCTTTTTAGGACTCCTGCATGCTGATGTGGTGCGGGAGCGGCTGGAGCGGGAGTTTAATCTGAGCCTGGTTCTTACTCCACCACAGGTAGACTACTTGTATGAAAACAATCAGTATCAGGAGCCTATGGTGCGAATTATGATTCTTACTCCGTCTGATAAGATGGGCGATGTGATGCAGCTTGCAGAAAGCTATCGTGCACGCTTCATTACTATGGATAATAAGAATCAGATTTCACTCACCTATGAGATGCCGCTATCAGAGATGATCGCAGATTTCTTTGATAATCTGAAGAGCGTTACATCCGGATACGCCTCATTTGATTGGGAGTTTTTACGCTATGATCCGGTCAACGCAGATAAGCTGACTGTATCCTTAAATGATAATGAGGTTGAAGAATTCTCCCAAATCATTCCTCATGAGCGGTCTATTGAACGAGCTCAGACCCTTGTTAAGAAATTGAAGGATGTTATCCCCCGCCAGCAGTATGAGGTGAAGATCCAGGCTAGGTATAAGGGGAAGGTGATTGCATCCGAACGGATTTCTGCATTTAGGAAGGATGTTACCGCCAAGCTTTACGGTGGTGATAGGACTCGAAAAGATAAGCTCTTAGATAAGCAGAAAGAGGGTAAGAAGAGAATGAAGATGATTGGTAGCGTAGAAGTGCCAAAAGAAGCATTCATTAACCTCTTTAAAAATAGATCTACATAAACTATTCTCCCACGGATGCTGCTTCATGTTAAGTTTGCATATCTAAATGTTAGTGATGAGTATTAGATATGTAGCACAAGGTCGGGAACACAACTGAAAGCTAGAATGGGAATAGTGCGGAATCTTTTCTTGTCAACTATCTGTTAGAAAAGTAATCCGAGCGCAACCAGAAGTAGTGGAGCAGCTACAAATATCCATGCTACCGGAACACCAGCATTCGGGATAGTAGGCGCAGGTGGCGTATTGGTAGCCTTTGCAAGCTGTATCTCAGTAGGTGTATTTGTTGTTCCAGGTACTTGTGTTGCTGTTGCAGCTGGTGCATTGCAGCATGAATTGTAGTCGCCATTGTTATTCCTACATGCTTCTTTGTATTCAGGCTTTGCGCAGTACGATTTATCATTCTTCGCAGTGACGCATTCGAGCCCACTCTGGCATGGGTGCTGTGAGTCGCACTGAGTATATCCGCAGGCTTGAGGCGCAGGTGTAGCGGTTGGAGCACTACAGCAGCTTGCAGTAGATGGACTCACCTTACAGGCATTTTCGTATTCCGGCTTTGCGCAGTAATATTTATTGTCGCCTGCTTTTATACATATAAGTCCTCCTGCACATGGGTTTGTTGTATCGTTACATGGTGTGTATCCGCATGCATGAGGTACTGGTGTTGCGGTTGGGCTCGGTGTTGGCGAGTTGGTAGGCGTATTCGAAGGCGTTGGAGTGTTTGTTGAGCTTGGAGTCGGGGTGCGTGATGGTGTTGTGGTTGGGGTGTTTGATGGTTGAGGTCCTGATGGTGTTGGTGTGCGAGTAGGCGTATTGGTTGGGTTTTCAGGTGGGTTGGTGGGAGGTGGACAGACGACACACTTGCTAATATCACATGTCCACTCACTGGTAGCTCCACAGTTACCGAGCGGATCATTTCCCCATGTTTTGCGTGTTCGGGTACAAGCGGCCATATTCTGATCTTGGCAGTATTTGGCATCATATGCCACACACGGCATATCTTTTTTTTCAGTGCACTGATCGGGAAGTGTAGAGGTGTCTGGTGTTGGCTGACCTGGGTAAACTGTTAGTGAAAAATCTGAACAGAGTGGAGGCAGTTCCTGTGCTCGTGGGGTCACTTTTATTGGCTTCTGAAGTTGCTGGGTGGTATAGAGCGTAACAATACCGATTGCCACGGTGGTGACGAAGATAAGGATCGGCAGTATTTTTTTAAACATGCTCATATCTTTCCTGTTTTAAACCTAAATATTGAATCTGCTGGATAGAATATATCACAGTTTCCTGGCGTTGGATAGACAAGGGCGGTTCTTACCCCTCCGAGTTCCTTAATGTTTGAAACGGACCGGACATAGAGGTAGTATTCAGTGTTAGGTTTCAGGTCATTTATTGTAATTGTTGGTTTGGTTATTTTTTTTCCGTCTCGTACCGGGTCTGTGGTTGGGAATGGTTTGCCGTCATCTTCTGAAACCATTGCATAGTAATGTTTTGCTCCTGCTGCATCAGGCCAGGTAAAGGTAATCTCGCCTGTTGTGACCGTGTCTCCTATGTTCACCTGCTTCTCAGTACCTTTTATTTGAATCGAAGCAGATGCAGTTGCCGGGTTAAGGACCCCCGTGACACATTTTTGCGGTGTTGGGAGAGCAGCTGCTTGTGTGTTTACCGTGCGAGGAGCTCCGCCATTCAACTGGGTGACATAGTACATACCGATTACGAGAAAAGCTGAAAGGAATGCGCCAAAGTTCATTAGCACCGCCGTTTTATTACCATTCCGTGAGCGAGGGTGAAGCAGATGATCAGGAAGATCTGTGTAGTTCTTTACTGGACCGACGGACATTGTATCCATATTTTTTCATATTAGGACAATAAAAAGAGTTAGTCAAGAGAAGATATGTTTTTTTCGATTCGACTTGCATCTTCGATCCTTCCTTCGCTCTTGTATAGATCCCGCAAATGCACATATGAACCTGAAAATTTTGGGTTGAGCCGAATAGCCATGAGAAAGTAATACTCTGCCTGTTTTACATTCCCCAGGCTCATGTGTGCATTCCCCACGTTATTAGCATATTCATAGTTTGTTGGATCAAGTGTTAATGCTTTTTGATGGTTTTGTAGTGATTGGTTAAGCAGTTGTCTATCCTTCTCTCCCCTATCATACCATTCATACATCTCTACGGTGCCAAGCAGGTTATAGCTGTACGAGTCATATGGATTAAGCGTGATTGAGCGAAGAAGTCCACCATATGCTGATAGATAGAGTGAGCGGTATTTCTGATAGCACTGTCTCGCTGTAATACACCCCTCTGTTCTTTTTGTAAAGAGCGTTTCATATCCGTTGTACCCGATGCTGAATGGATAGAGGAAGCTTATCGGATTGAGTCTGACAGCAAGCTCCCTATCCCCTTTTGCATATGCATAATCGGCAGAGACAAAGAGAAATATAGCTGCTAGTATTACCGTTGCATAGAGTACTGCAACTGCACGAACGGCCAACAATCTCCTGCCGCGCAAATCATATCGGTGATCCCTCTTCGTGTCATTTCCATTTTCGACAGAAAGGGAGTTGAATAAAAAGGCGAACAGTAATGTGAAGAGGGTGACAGAAAAGAGATAGATGGCGGACAGGAAGATAAAGAACAGGAGAAGGATCAGCTTG
>CAZLAJ010000034.1:4826-9504 GCA_964557525.1 uncultured Gammaproteobacteria bacterium
AGAAAAGAGATAGATGGCGGACAGGAAGATAAAGAACAGGAGAAGGATCAGCTTGTCGTACTCTTGACGTATGATTACCCGTTTTAAGACGAGCGCAAGAAGTACGAGGAATGTTCCGAGCATGAGTACTCCTCCAGTAAACAAGTATTCGGCAAAGAGGCTGCGAATGTGAATAAGGTCCCAGTTTTTTTCAGACTCAGGCAAAGATGCGCGATTAAAGTACAGGCGGTAATAGTCTCCTGCTGTATTCTGTCCATAGCCAGTTATCATCCTCGTTGGATGTGAAATAAGCTTGTGATTTAAAAGGGTGATAACTGTCTGATACTCTCTCATCCGCTGATTGAGTGAGAATGATTCTGAAACAAGGATTGAGCGCATGCTTAATATCGCAAGTATTGATATGAGTGCGATCATAATCATACGGTTTACACCCTTCGTGTGAGTGATAAGTGCTATGACAAGTGTCCCAACTGCGGATATCAGTATTCCCAGCAGGATTGAGTTTGATTCCGTTGCAATTATCCCAGTAAAGAGGAAGCCTGTAAGCAGCAGGTGCAACACTGCAGGCAGGTACTCAACTTTGATAAATGATCGTACAGTAATAGCTAGTGTGATGAGGAAGGCCACTGCGATAACAGCGGCAGATAGAATAGGCTGTCCTTCCAGGCCGGTAGGACGGCTGCCCGTCTCTAGTGCTTGAAAGATACAGACGCCGGCGGCAAGGGCAGCGGTTGCGAGAAAGAAACGGATAACGGTTTGTTTTCCTTTTTTGGGGAGAGATGTATATGAAAGAGCAAATGGGAGGATGCAAAGTATTGCGAATAGGCCGTATGTTTCCTGTGTGGGATACCCAAAAAATGAGATAAGTTTGTTAGTGGAGAGTATGAATGAAATCATCTGCGAAGCAAGAATAAGTGTGGCCACAATGAGTACTTTTTTGTGGCGATGCCAGTCTTGCATGGTAAGTACGAGACTCAATGATGCTCCGATACCTAACGCCGCCAGCTTAGCAAGGGTGTACTGGTTAAAAAGCGCAGGCAGAGTAGTAATGACCATAAAAAAGAGAGTAATTGAGAGGATATATGTCGCGATGGAATGGCGTATGTTCATTTTTGTTATTTATACCGTTTCAATAGCTATGTTTTTATCTTTTTTAATGAATGTGTGTTGTCTTTTTGCATAGGCAATCTCAGCCTGAACCCATTTTTCTATCATCTGTTCTTTGGATAGTTCTCCTGAAAGGTGGCTCATGATCTGTTGATAGCCGATTGCCTGTAGACCAGGATTATCTGCAGCGTACCCTTCTGATAAGAGCGATGATGCCTCTTTGACTGCACCCTGCTCAATCCGAGTTAACAC
This sequence comes from uncultured Gammaproteobacteria bacterium, assembly GCA_964557525.1. Taxonomy (GTDB): domain Bacteria; phylum Patescibacteriota; class Microgenomatia; order UBA1406; family GWC2-37-13; genus CAZLAJ01. The sequence continues at coordinate 6,186 of CAZLAJ010000034.1, forward strand.
CCGTTTTGTAATATATGTTCGCAACTGTTCGCTTGATCCGTGGACGAGAGCGGTAAATGTGATCTGGTGGGCATCAAACGGAGATTGGTATGTTCGCGTATATTCGGGATATGACCCCCCCGCTTTTTTCAGGTGAGATGCTATCTCGATCTTACGAATTAAGCGCTGGGGGTTCGCTCGGTCACTTGTGTTGAGTGTAGAAAAGATATCCGGATCTGTTTTGATGAGCACGGTCTGCAGCTCTTGTACGGTAAGCTTGCTAAGAAACAGTCTCATCTCCCAGTTTGGAGGTATATCTTCAGTAGGGACACCGTAGAGCAGATGACTCAAGTAGAAGTATGTCCCACCAACGATGATCGGTGTTTTTCCCCTCGAAAGGATATCAGCAATTGCCCGTAATGCACAAGTTCTAAAATCAAAGGATGAGAACGGAAGTTTTGGGTCCTGCATATCGTAAAGCCAGATAGGAATCGTGTGGTCTGCATCTATTGTGTGCCAACCCAGTTTCTTCCCATTTTGTTCATATGCTATTGTAAAGCGACTATCGTTTGGGAGATCTTTTCCAGTAACGATATTGAGTTTCGTGTATACCTGACGCGAGTCCGCGTTTATAAGCTCCCCGTTTATTTTTTTAGCAAGAGCGATTGCTTGATTTGTTTTTCCAGTCGCAGTCTGTCCAGTAATGACATGTATGTTCATAGTATTACAACTATGTTTGACGTTCCGCAGCCTTGAGGAGATTGTAGAAGAGGAAGGTGATATCAAGCGGCCCTATACCACCTGGAGTTGGGGTGTAGAAGGATGCAATAGGTTCGACATCTGCTTCGACATAGTCACCCATCCACGCTGCTTTTTCTTTTCTGAGGCCGACGTTAATGAGAACGACGCCCTGCTTTAGATTATTAGCATCGATGATCTGTTTTCCGACCGCGGAGATTATGATATCAGCCTCTTTATAGTACTGTTGCGGATTTATCGTCTGTGCGTTAATGCTCATGAAGTTTATCTTCATGCAGTTGAGTGTTTTACCTATGGGTGCCCCTCCCGTGATGCCTCTTCCGACAATGACGATTTTTTTACCTCTCAGTTTTTTTCTCAGCTCTGCAGCCTCTTCAATTGAGTGAATGAGAACAGCAGAATCAACTGCTGTATGGTTATATACATAGTTTAGTAATGTAAGTGTAGCGAGTGAGATGGGTGGGGTGTATGGTGATTTTGCTTTGTGACCTTCGATCTCTTTTGTGGTATGAATATAGTTATAGATGCTGTCTGTCTGCAGTTGAATGGGAAGAGGTTGTTGAACAATCATGCCTGTTGTGCGTGTATCCGAAGAGTGTTTTCTTAACAGATTCATAAACTTTTCAAAAGTAGGAACTACTGGTACATGGACGAAATCAAACTCCATACCAATTCTGCGGGCAACTGCCTGCTTGCTTTTTACATATGAGAGCTGATCGGTTGATTCTCCGATAAGAATGGTCCTAAGTAGTGGAGTTGGATGATCTTTTTTAAATTCTTGAACCTGTTGCTTAAGTTCTTCTTCAAGAAGCGAAGCAATCGCTTTACCTGGTATGACCATATGGAATTATATCACGCTTGAACTTACTGTTCATCAGAAAGGGTTGCGCTTACAACCTTTTCTTCATCACTCTTCATTCTCATCAGTATTACACCCTTTGCATCGCGGGAGCGGGAAGGAATATCTTTCATGGGTATCTTTACTACGGTTCCTTTGTTTGTGGTGATTATGACCGCAACATCCTCCGGTTCGATAATCTTGACGAAAGAAATCTTACCCATCTTATCATCTACAGATGCAACCTTGATTCCTTTTCCGCCCCTGTGCTGTCCTTTAAATAATGAAAGGCTTGTCTTTTTACCAACGCCACGTGCGCCGATAACAAGGAGGAATTTCTTGAACTCAGCATCATCAAAGACATCAACAGCCGCGATCTCGTCATCTTTTTCGATATCCATCCCACGTACTCCCATAGAAGATCTTCCTGTCTGTCTCACCTCTGTTTCTTTAAATACAATTGCCTTACCTTTCTTACCGGTCATAATTACATTTTTATTTCCGTCTGTGAGGTTAATCCAAAGGAGCTCGTCATTTGTATCGAGTTTAATAGCTATAATTCCTTTGTTTTTAATATTTGCAAAGTCTGCGAACGGAGTCTTCTTAATAGTTCCCCGCTTTGTTGACATGAGAATATTAAGGTTTGTGTTCGAAGTAACATCAGTTGTCTCGTAGGTCAGGATTGAGGTTACTTTTTCTTCTGGTCGAAGGGTGAGAAGATTCACAACAGCCTTACCCTTAGAGGTTCTGGTGCCTTGTGGAATGTCCCACACTCTGTCCTGAAATACTCTCCCCTGGTTGGTGAAGTAGAGAATGTAGTCGTGTGTCTGAGCCTTCACAATACAGCTTACGTTGTCGGATTCTTTCGTCTCCATCCCAGCAACTCCCTTTCCTCCCCTGTTTTGCACCTTAAATGTTTCTTTTGGTACCTGTTTAATGTATCCTTCCTTGGTTAATACAACAAATACATCTCTGTTTTCGATAAGCATCTCGTCGCTGATTTCGCCCGGCTTGGATTTAATAACCTTCGTTCTTCTTTCATCCCCGTATTTTTCTTTAAGGTACAGCAGCTCTTCTTTTATCACTCCGAGTATTTTGAATATATCCTGAAGCAGTCCTTCAAGGTACGCAATTAATTTCCTCAGTTCTTTCAACTCATCCTCAATCTTGCTTCTCTCAAGTCCGGTGAGTCTCCTCAGCTGCATCTCGAGTATTGCCTGTGCTTGAATGTCAGATAGTCCGAACTTTGTCATCAGTCCATTCTTTGCTTCTGGTTCGTCTTTAGAGCCCCTAATTACTTTTATGACCTCATCAATGTGATCTAAGGCGATAAGGTAGCCTTCAAGAATATGTGCGCGGTGTTTCGCCTGTTTCAGTTCATATTCCGACCTCTTTGTTACGATATCAACGCGGTGTTTTAAGTACTCTTCTAAGATCGCCTGGAGGGAAAGTGTCTGTGGTACCCCATTCACGAGTGCGACGATATTCACCGGGAAGCTTGTTTGCAGCTCAGTGTATTTAAACAGATTATTCAATACCTGTTTGTATGATGCATCCCGTTTAAGCTCGATCACGACACGTATTCCTTCCCTGTCTGATTCATCTCTCAAGTCCGCAATGCCAGCAATCTTTTTTTCAATTGCGAGGTTTGCAATCTTCTGAACAAGGTTTGCCTTGTTTACCTGATAAGGAAGTTCGGTTACCACAATTGCCGATCTCCCCTTACTCACCTCTTCCTCATCA
>CAZLAJ010000035.1:0-9502 GCA_964557525.1 uncultured Gammaproteobacteria bacterium
GAAAACGTTTGCAGTAAAGAGACCGACAATGCCAAGAACGGTATACAGTGTTTTAATGGTCAAAGGGTTCGAAGGGAAGAAGCCGTTCTCTACAGACAGATTATAGAGTTCATTTTTAGTCGCATCAACCGTTTCAGCAAGCTTTTTATCTTTTAACCGCACCTCATCCTTACCCTTAAATATCCCCAAGAGGAGCGTCTTCTCAAACTCCTGCAACTTTGCATCAGCTTTCTTTTTGCTAATAAGATAGAAATCGCTTTTCTTTCTCTCCTCTATCTTCATATACCCCCTCCTTGCAAGATCAATAACCGTGGCGTGAATATCTCGCAGATCTGCACTCTCATCATGTAGTACCCCTGTCTCAGCAGGAGTAAGTAATCTTCCTGATGTATCTTTCGGTGGATCAAACCAGGCGCTCACTTCATGGATGGTTGGCTTTGGATCTCTACCCGACTTAAACCAACGATAAACGATAAAAATGGGAAGAAAAAGGTACCAGAATAGAGAAATGATAGCCAAAAACACTATCACCACCTTTCCTAAAACAGTGGTGAAAAACGGTACGCGTTCTTTAGGCTCAAGCACATTTACTAGATGCTGTGGGAATGAAACAGCCATGGTAAGTCCTTCGTGAGCAGCTAATGGTTCAGTGGTCCGGACAAATACCTGATCACCTCCGACCTCAACGCTGCAGTTTTTTGTTGAGGATCCATACGAACCTGTGTAACAAACCGCGGTAAGCTTACCTTGTTCAATCTGTTTAGGCAGGTAGACATGGACACTCGCCTGTTCAATTGGAACATCCCAACCATTCCCGGTAACGTTCCAATACAGCTCGTCATGGTCAGAAAAATAAGTGAGAGCGCCAGATAGTGTGTAGGTAATAACATAGGTGTGCTCTCCGGTAAGGGTTCTATCCTTATCCCCTATTTTTAACCGGATATCATTGCCTTCATATGAATAAGTCGCATTATACCGGACACCTTTCTCATCGTTTACTTGTATCTCTTCTATCTTCATCTCATACTCTTTTCCCTCCTTATTCACTTTCACATAGGGAATAGACCGGTATATACCATGCCTCTCTTCTGTACCAAAGTCATACCGTATCGTCTCCACCACAGATACTGTACCGTTGGCATGAATGTCCATCTTTGCATCAAAACCCGTGATTCTCTCTTGCGCTAAAACAGGAAAAAGGGAGATAAAAAAGAGGAAGAAAAAGAGAGAAAAACAGTACTTTACAAGTTTACCCATAGGATGGTATAATCAATTTCCTGTGTTATTAGTTCTAACTAAAGATATGTTAACACAAATTGAAATACAATCATTAAATACTAAGGGAGCCGAGGGGTACCGTCCTCGTCCTGCTCAACAAGAAGCAGATTCGAACCAATGTAACTAAGCATTCAACAGCCAATCTTTTTCTGATATTTCTCCAAACACAGTTTATTTTTATCTATTCTAATGCCCCATACAGCATCAGCTGTTTGATCTGCTCCCGTGCTTGATGGGCAACATATTCTTTCTCTTTTTCTCCCTCCGCCTTATACTCTGTACAAAGTGCTTGAACTACAGAATGTACTGATGTGATATGCTTAAAATGCTTCATCACGCGTGCACAGAACTCGCTTACTTCTAGATGCACTACCTGCTCAGGAGTGTATTTAATGAGAATATGTGCACCATCTCGTTCTTCATAGGTTGCATACTCGCCCCAAGTCAGCTTCAGTTCGCTAAAGTCCTGCTCTCCGAGTGCAGCCTGTTTTTGGGCTGTCCGGTACATGCGTGTCTGATCGTAACTGGTATACGCATCACTCACTAGTCCCTTTTCAATACGATGCACAAACGGATGTGTGTAGATTTTCCGCTTTTCCTCTTTCATCTCCTCTAACCGCTCGCTTGAGATTGAAAGAGCGGGATAGTTGCTATCTATCTGTATTCCAGGGGAGGAAATAATGGGACAGAGAATCGAAGGAGTATGAAACGGATCCATCAACCGCAACAGGAAATATCCAATCCCCGCAGTGCCCATAAACAAACTGGTGTCTTCGACTGTCGCTTGCGCAATGCCACTCTGTAGCAGCTCCTTGCGTTCAAGCCTCTTACTAATTTCCTGTGCAACTACTTGAGGATAGTGAAGATACTGCTCATCCTGCGTTACCTGATACATATATATGAAAGTCTCTGCGTTTCCTGCCCCACCATGACACAGCGCATATGATCTATACCCTGCGGGATCATCTTTCTCTATTCTCCTCAGTGCCTTTAATGCATCTTCCCTGTATCTTTCTTTTTTCAGCACATCATATGCCCGTATTCTCGCCAGTCCGATACCAGGAGCACCATGGCACCAAGCACTCATATACTTAGGTTTTGTAAAAAACGCTAAATCATTACGCTCATACGCTTTCGCATATTCTTCCTCAGTGCGCCCATCCCACACTCCCTTTCTCCAGTCTGCCCAGTTCATCTCTTCCTCGCTGTACCACTGATCCTCATATTCAAATGCCTCTTCCGCGAGCGAACATAGCGCCGGATTATAAAAATACCTTCCCAGCTCAAGTAAGGTAAAAGCAACTCCGGAAGCCCCATGTGAAAATCCGCATAACCCCCGTATATTTTTTCCAGATCTATCCCAGTAAACACCTTTGTCTGTAACATACATGCCTTGAAGTAATTTTGCAAGTATTATGTCGATCGCCTCTAGTATTCGATCATCTCTGTACGTATCGTAAATAGCGAGGAGCCCCACAAGTATGCCAGCCTTACCACTAATATATTCATTAAGACCAGACATTGATGCATCTTCTTTTACCCTATCTATCATCGAAATAATTTTTTCCTTGTACTGTTTCTCATTAAACTCCGAATCAATCTGACTGAGGACATACATTTCACCCAGATAACCCGTTAGAAATGCTGGCGACTGCTCTGCCGTTCCTAACTGACTAAAGATATGATCAGCTCCCGATATGATTAGATTTTCTATGTCCGTGCCCTTGCCTAATCGCAGTGATTGTAACAAAAAAAATACGATTCCCGACGTGCCGGAATAGAAAGTATTAGTGATCATATATTCATAACCCCCCTTAGGAGTTGCATGAAGAGTGTGCCAAGCTGCACCTTTTGAATCTCGATAGGCGCTCTTAATTATGCGTTGACTAATCTGATTGATTACGTCTGTAATATCCGTCATAAGTGATGTGGGACACTGACAAATAATATTGTATTTGGTAATTATTAACCATGACAAACTCTATAAATTTAACCGCGTCATTATCTGTGGAGAGCACTCCTCTCACGCCTAAGAGCGCCCCCCTAGTGATTACGAAACCGAACACGGTTGTGGCACCAATACCAGCAACTGTGGTTGTTGGTAACTATTTATCGCAAAGTAAATAGTACAGATATATCTCATCTGTATTTTTAATGCCTAAACGGTTATTCGTCATATGTATATAGCTTGATAATAATGATTCAAGCAGGGAATCTTCTGTTTTACATTTGACCAACTGCATACATATTTTTCGCATATACATAACGTATTCAAGACCATTGTCTTTTTTTTCGACATGCAGTTTTACAGAATGATAAATCGATCTACCTACATCTTTTAATTCCGGCTGTTTTCGAAGCTGGGATGAAAGCATCGACATAGTTATCACTTTTGATGCTTTTAACTGTAGACTTAGTATTCTCTTAACATATGCTTTTATACTATCTTCGCGGTATCCAAATGCATACAGCTGTATCACCGCGAGCTGTAGAGCAAAACCAAGCCTCCTTTCATACTGCCAGTTGTCTCTTACACTTAAAAAGCTAAGAACTGCTTCAGACGAGTACATAAACTGCTCTTCGGCAATCTTGATTCGTTGCTCGCCTCCATACCGGGCAACCTCCGGTTCATATGGGATGTACTGAATGCTCTGATGAGGCAGATATTCATCTTTCTCCATCTCACGTTTTTTCGGATGAGCAACAAAATACTCCCCTACCCGTTCGTTTATTATATCTCTTACTGTTTCCTCATTCTTCTTCTCAACCTCAAACCGAAGCCTGATATGATGGCCTCTATCGAAATATCTAATGAAGAAATATCTGTTAGCTAAACCAGCATCCATAACCTTCTTCACTGAAGGAAGCACCCCATCAACTAACAGCTCTTCATGAGGAGGATCGGAGTATATATATGCAGACACCCATATTGCATTTTGTTTCATGCAGATGTATTATACATCGTAAATTAACAGTTGTATTTTTACATCGACACATGAAAAGCTTAGTCGAAAATCCTATCACAATTAGTAGCTTGCGTACTGACGAACGCCTTGGTCCACCAGATACTCCACAAACACAGCCTAATTGCACCAATAGAGATTGCAGTATTGGATGCTAACTTAATTATCATTTACCAACATCTATATATGGAAACTCTCAGTGTCACCAGCCTTTTGGTTGAACAAGACAGGACTAGGATTGACCAAGTAAAGGAGACAAAGTCTGAATGTGCCTCAACGTGTTATTATACGCATTGTGATTGTGCTTAACTATACCACTGTATCAATATCTCTTTGACTCTTCCCGTCGTAGTGATGGGCAGCATTTCTTGTATCTCCATAACATCAGTTACTTTGTGACACATGCGTTCAAAAAGATCCACTAAGTAGGGATTTGTAAACGATATATACTGCGGTTTGTAGTCATCTCTTCCCGCCTTTATTCTCTCCATCCTTCTTCCCTCCTGCACCTCATCTTTTTTCTCCTCATCTCCCTTTCCTTTTTTCCCTGATGAAATGGAGATGAAAACCTCGTCTGCGATTTGATACTGCTGCCTCCACTCATTCAGACGCAGAACGTACTCCCAATCCTTTTCTTTCGGTTGTCGAAATGGGAGTAGATGAAAAGGGATTACAACAGATCTTCTTTGAATGACAATATTGTTAACGATTGTTATTCTCGGCTTTACCCACATATCGTTCTCCTTTTTATATCTCTCATTCACCATTCCACAAAAATTTTGGATAGACACATGCTCCTGAATACTAAACTTATCAAGCAGATTAAACAGCTCTGATCTTCCACCCAGGCCCTGAAATCCGTTGTCAAAAATAAAAATGCGCTTCTTTCTTATACTGTCATAAAGCCCTAGATAGCTTTCAGAGTCAGTATGATATACTTCCAAATCCTTCACTTTTACACGTTCACGTTCGTTCACATTGTTATGACCGCTCGGAATTGCGACTTCAAACGGCATGAGCGGAGGATGAATGTTAGCATTAAAGAACGAAGCATCAATATTCTCTACAAACTCATAATCATTACTCACGTCCGTATTATATCTTCTTAGCTCTTCGACAGTTTGGTCCTCAAATAAGTGCAAAAACCTGCTCATCATCTTCCCCCACCCATTGGGAATACTTTCAACTACCGCAGTCTCCTTCCCACTCTCATCGGCACCGAACATGATGAATACTGCATATGAGCGTGGCTTACCCTCCCACATAGACTTACTCTTTGTTTTGATATCGGTCTCCGATATCTCAACTTCATTATCTGTCTTTCGAGCCGACGCAAGCATACTGTTTATCCTTTCATTGTTTCTCTCCACCCGCCTCTTTATTAACTCATTCCCCATTTGTTCTTGCTTCTCCTCCCCTTCTAAATCCTTTACCCTATCAAGCATAGGCTTTTTGTATTCTCTAAAGTACTCTTCATAAAACTGTAATAGTGGAACCTTCTCTCCCAATGTGTATCTCTGACGATAGAAGGAAAGCAGTCTGTCTCTCTCATCATTACAGCCATCAAAACCAAATAACATACTACTGAAGCGGTCAAGAACATCTACCAGCTGTTGCGCTGTTTCCTCACTCACCCCACCGTTATACATACCCCTAAAATCTTCATATAGTATGTGCTCTTTTGTAATGGTGAATGCCGTCTGGTAACTGTGACGGAATATCTCATCTTTCTCTTCTTTTTGATTTTGTACTATTTCTTTCTTTTCTAACGGCCCCTCAAAGCTTGCACGCTCTTCATCCGGTAGGCCTGCTTCCTGATGAAGCTCACGACAGACAGAACGGAGAGAAAGAAACAGTGATGAAAGAATCTGCTCTCGCTCCTGGACTGGAGAATCAGCATACTTTTCTAACTCCAGCCTCAGATCCTTCAACCAACTAGATAGCAAGCTGCTTGCATCTGTCTGCTTTAATGATGAAAGAAATGTCAGTAGAGCACGGTCCCAGTATGCATTGGTCCCTGAAACGGGAAGGGCGTACTCTATGAAGCCATACTCAATGAGCTGATTAGGATACTGCTCTATTTCTTCCTTTGAGGCGCTGATACCATTACGGATGAGGTCTTCAATATATTGTCGATAAGTCGCTGTACGGTTGACTAATGTGGTGTGGAATAGATCAATTGATGCATTTCTCTTTATTTTCTGAAATGATTCTCTATTGTTATTATTCGTTAAATAGGAAATGTGAGTATCGGTCACCTGTACCGTGGGATTTAGTTTTATAGGGAACTGCCTCCGCAGTTCTCCATTACTATAAAGAAGCCCGAGAATATATTTTAGTATGTTATTATTAACCCTGATAATGCTCGATTTTATAGTTGTGCTATCCTTTGGGTTCATTACATTACCCACACTTACTTCAACAAACGTGCTATATGGTGTTGTCTTTGTGTGAGCTCGGGTCACATACTTCATCAGACTACGCACAAACTTTCTGTCCTGTAAATGTGATCGATCAATGTTTTTTAACTTTGCATACAAAGAAGTGCTTGAAAGCAACAGCGCTTTCTGAAAATACTCTTGAGATACAAGCTGAAGAAGCGTGTGTTCCATATTCTCAAGCTCCGTTGTATATATCCGCTCAATGCGGGCAAGATACTCCCTTCTTTCCTTCAATGTACGAAGATATATATTGACATCCTCGGTAAACTGCTCATTAATACCCTCTAAGCTACCCACCTCTCTCCCGTTAAATATATCTCTTCTTAACCGGAGATGTCTCTGCTTTGCCTTAGCATCCGTTAGCTGAGAGATAAAAGAATACAAGCGGGGAGATAGTGTGTCCTGTGCATTTTTCAGCTTCCTATTAAGCACAAGATATGCCTCTATCTGTATTTTGGTCTGAGGCATCGAGAGCTTTCTCAAATCATCGACACTTCCTGAATTAGTTCTTGTAAGTATATAGGGGAACAGACGCACCTTACCATTATTTTGCATGCAGCAATTATACTAAATAGGCTTTTGATTCAATCTTCATTGATGTTTTGTGATTTAGATTACGGTATTTGTAAAAACATTTTAGATAATTACTTTAATTAAAAATTATCCACAGTATGGGAGTAGAAAATATATCGATACAAAGCTTCGTAACATCTGAAAAGAATCCACCCTCTGCTGAAACGTGGGGTGTTGGATGTGGACCACTTCCTTCTCAAGACTGTCAAGGTTCAGATGCTTGCACACAAGGCGGCTGTAGATAAATAAGAAACGCAATGCGCGATATGCACGCCATAATTGGCGTGTTTTTTTGTAAAAATCCTGACGGAGTTCAATAATTCAATAATTAGAGAGATGCATCAAAACTATTCCCCATCTATATCTTCAAAAGAAGGATCATTAGTATATAGCTGTTGAATCAATTGAGCCTCTCTGTCACCTCTCCTCTTGGGACAGTATAACTCTTCCGTAAAAGCTCTAGCGCATCTTTGCTGATCGTAGAGGGGGCATGGAGTTATCCCATCAGGAACTGCCTGAGCTTGTTCTACAGTAGAAAGATTTCTAGGACATCTATTCCCATTAAATACATGAATAATGGGAATAGATGTCTTCATGAATCGCATGTCGTCGTGCGGAGTGATATAAAATTCACATGGTCTAGGTGTACTTTCTGCCATATAATAAAAATTAACCCCAATTATATCATTTATTTCCCTCCTAGATTCGACTTTAAATCCGAACACCCTGGCTGCCTAACTCAAATTCTAACATTTCTTGTGGTGTGGCAAATCCCAATACTTTCTTAGGACGATTATTCATCTCCCAAACTATATCATCTAAGTCTTCTTGAGTTAAAGAATCAAAACTGGTTCCCTTGGGAAGGTACCTTCTCAACAGACTGTTGTGGTACTCGTTAGTTCCTCTCTGCCAGGAAGCGTAGGGGTCAGCAAAGTAGGTAGCAATTCCCATTTGGTGTAATCCCTCATGGTTCGTAAACTCAAAACCATTGTCAGTTGTCACTGAAGAACAGGGGAAACGGGAAAAGATGTTTTGTTGAACTCTTAAGGTCTCTTCTCCTTTCTTGGAGGATATCAGCCGTGCCTGACATATCTCGTCTTCCTTTCGACTTCTGTATGAATGGAAACACTTCTTTCTTGTTTACCAATTACCGTATCGCCTTCCCAATGACCAAACGCTACTCGCTGCTCAATCTCTCCCGGTCGAAGGTGAATGGAGACTCGGTTGAGGATCCGGACCCGCTGCGACTGTCTTCCCAGCTTCTTTTTTCGACATTTCCGTTTCCAGGGGAGATACTCAAACAAACGGAGGTTTTTGTTTTCTACCTTGTAGATGAATCGGTAGACAGTCTCGTGGTGAAGGAGTCGCCCTCCCGTTTCCCGTTCCAATCGACCGCAGATTTGTTCCGGAGACCACCCATCCCGTAGATGACTGAGAACGTATTGGTACACCTGCTCTGTTTTGAGGGGATGGCGGTTTTTGGTTCTCCCCATTATTCTTCGTCTCTCCGTTTGACGTTGAGCACTGTTGAGCACTAATTGCCACATATCCTTCCGTGCCACCATTGCGGTTAACTTCATCACAAATGGTGGATCTACTTCTGTGCAAGGTTCGAGCAATATCTCCGAAACTTCTTCCTTTTGCGAGAAGAACAGCAATTTGATCTCTTTCTACTGGGCCCAGTTTTGTGTGTTGCTTCATACCTGAATTCTACTTCAAGTGTTCGGATTCTAAAGCGAACTCATGGGCATGTCTACAACAATAGCTTATTTTAAGCTACTATAATTTCCTTTTAAACAACTTAAACAACACGCTTCAATATCTTCCCATTTGCACACGATCTATACACATGACTATCCGGCCTATATCAAATAGTTAAAGAATATAACTGTTAATAAAGGTATAATTTCTTCATATGAAATATGAAAAGGCTCCTGATATTAAAGTACAGATAGATGTGCTTGTTGACAGGCTGGAGTTTACTCACATTGTTAAAGAAAATATTCACTGTATACGGAGTTTTGATGCGCAGACTAGAGCATATGCGCGGATATGGGGAATGGCTAAGCTTTTTAAAGAAGTAGCCGGGCTTACCCCACACTACATAATAGAAGTTAATGCAAAGAAATTTGATAAACTCTCAGACCGTGAGAAGATCAAAACCCTCATACATGAGCTTATGCACATTCCTAAAACCTTCTCAGGAGCACTCCTCTCACATCGTGGTCCACACCACGCCATAAATGA
>CAZLAJ010000036.1:0-9481 GCA_964557525.1 uncultured Gammaproteobacteria bacterium
TTTTGATTTCGACGAGATACTTTCAAAGGTAAAGAAGCACCTCAATTGACTCAGAATTGTAGAAATCGTGCGACAAATGCCTTATATATAGGGTTTTACATCCTTCTTACTACCTTCTTTTTAAGCTCTTAATATCGCGCGATATAGTGTAAGGTATGAATCCGATGATTCTCATCATCGCGCTACTGTTTCTTTCAGTTCCTTTTATTATTAACAAGCGCGACGAGCAGAAAGGTCTCTCTAAAATGGTTTTAATTGCGGTTGTTGGGCTGGGAGGACTGTTTTTCGAACACTATGTTTTACGAAACATATTTGCGCTTGATCTTGCGTTTTCCCCACAGTTTATCGGAGCGGAGATTGTCAAATCTCTCATCCTTCTGGGCTTTGGATCTCGAATTACCAGTTATTCATAATTCAGCATGAAAAAGGTGATGCAGAAGAATGTAAAAGTATATGAAGGGAGTCTGATTAATGACTTCATGAATGTTATCTTTTTAGGTACTCGGGTGTGATGAGGAGAGATGGGTAAGAGATATCGTGGAGAGTAAGAAAAGGCGGACACGGTTATACGGTATTGCTTCGAGGTTTTATGCAGGCCCTCACTCTTTAATCATATATCCGAAGCCTCTAACTGAATGGATGAGCTTGTGATCGTGGTCTGCATCGATTTTCTTTCTGAGGTAACCCATATATACATCAACGACCCTCGTCTCAATATGTGAGGAATAGAGCCAGATTCTGTTGAGGATCATCTCGCGAGTCAGAACCCTGCCCTTATTACTTAATAGGTACTGGAGTAGCTGAAACTCTTTCTGGGAGAGGGGGATTACTTTGTCACCTCTTTTTACTTCTAAAGTCTTTGTGTTCATCTCTAAATCTCCAACAGAGAGTACTGAGTTTTCGCCCTCTTTTGCGCGAAGCCTGGCGTGGATGCGCGCAACTAGCACTTCTCCAGCGAAGGGTTTGGTGATATAATCATCTGCCCCCAGTTCAAGGCCATGTACTATGTCGGATGTATTATCTCTTGCCGTTAGGATTACCACCGGAAGATCTGGATACTTTTTGCGCACTTCAGTGACAACTGATTCTCCACTGAGATTCGGCAGTCCAAGATCAAGCACGATGAGTTCTGGCGGTACCCGCTTTATTTTATTAAGTGCCTCAACTCCGTCTGATGCGATCTCCACTGCGTAGCCGTTATCAAGAAGCAGCTCTTTTATGTATGTCTGAATACCTTCATCATCTTCGACTATAAGCACATTTTTACCCATATTTTTATTATAACACAGCATTCTTACAATTACGTTACCGATTTCTATTACCTCTCTTAACACCTTTATCTATTATCTATTACATATGTTAAAACATCGACTTTCACCAGCCACTATGTTCATTTTTTTACTTGCCGTATATATGTGCGCGTATATACTGACACAGGACCAGCGGTTTACGCAGGCGTTGACTGTGGTTAATGCAGCGTCAAATGAAAACAACGCACATCAGGTGTTCGGTTCCATTTCAGACGTTCAGGCGTATAGGGCGGCTAACAGCCATATTCCGCTTACTGTACATCTGCCAGCGAAAGATACTCAGCTCTCAGACCGTCTATATCAGCTGGAGGGAAAAACGATCCCAGATGCGCAGGTTTTAGTGAATGGAGAAGAGGTACAGGTGGACCGGGACGGAACGTTTCGTGTTGGCAGCCAGCTTACCGAGGGTGAAAACATGATCTCTGTCTTTGCTCAGGGGGCTGATGAGCGGTATGCATACACCAGGTATAAGATTGTATATCATGATGTACAATAGTACAGCATACGATCCATGACAGTATTTATCCATTCATTATATACGCAGGCACTCTACTTAATATTTATAGAAGGGAATTGGTGTGCTACCATGCGTGACCAGAGCAGGAGTGCAAGTATGATAGATGTAAGAATGTATACTGCCTCATTTTTTACATATCTTACTAAGACTGTTTTTGCAGTAGCTTGAATTTCCATTCTTTCCGTGAGCATCTTCACCAGCTCAGATACACTTACCTGTTTCATCTCCCCCGTTGAGGCAACAGAGATGGTTCCCCGTTCTTCGGATACAACTATTATCAGAGCGTCTGTAGTTTTAGCGAGTCCCAGTGCGGCAAGATGTCTTGTACCGTATTTTTTTGAGGTATGGTAGGGGCGGTTAAGGTAGAGATATACCCCGTAGGCGACTATTGTTGTTCCTTCGACTATTACCGCTCCATCATGACCTGGAGAGGATGTATCAAAGATGCTCTGTAGTATGGGGGTGCTTAACTTGCCGTTGAGTGTGTAGCGGTTGAGAATGTACCGATCAAGGGGATCATGTCCCGGTATAATGATGAGTGCACCGGTTTTTTGAGCAGAAAGATGTTTTACCGTTTCCTCGATTATACGGATATTATCAGGAATGATTGGAGAGTGAAATGATCCTATTCTGTAAAATGAGATTACTTCTAGATACTGCCTCAGTTCCCGTTGAAATATGATAACAAGGATAATTGCAAGTACGCTTACGAATTCCTGGAAAAGGGTTCTTGTGAGCGGGAGATTGATAAAGTAGGTTATAGCATAGATAACACAGAGTGTGACACAGCCCATCAGCAGAGGGGTCATCCGGAACCTCCTCAATATGGAGATGAAGGCATAGAGTAGTCCCGCTACTATGAGAATGTCAGCTGCAAATAGTAATTGCTGCATACAAAAACAGAGTCGAATGTGTAATGCTAAAAAGTCGTGGCGAAGTTGTCGTCGATTTTATTGTACCAAATCAATTCGATGATATTTGATATAATTTTAATCTGGTAGTTATGGAATCATTCATTACGCGTTACACTCTCGGAGGAAACTGGGTAGATCTTGTATTTATCGGTATTCTCGTTTATTACATTCTCACCAATAAGGGGCTCATTAGTTCGACATTTGATATTCTTGGGTTCATTTTATCTCTCCTGTTTGCCTATAGAGTGTATCGATACCTGGGGATTTTTCTTATCGCAAACTTCAGTCTTTCGCCAGGCATTTCGAATGCGGCAGGATTTTTTATCGCATGGATGTTCGCAGAACTCCTGCTATACATAATCTTCACCCTCATAGGTATGCATATGTTTGACCGGTATAAAGATCATCCAGTTAACAGGTATCTTGGCTATGCCGGGGGAGTAGCTCAGGCATTTATCATCTCGCTGTTTTTTGTGAGCGTTGTATTCGCACTGCCGGTGCGGGGTGAGGTAAAAAAAGCAATTATTGAGTCGCATACTGGTGGATATCTGGTGATGCTCTCTCAATCTACAGAAAAAAGCGTGAAGAATGTGCTGGGTGGGGCGGTATCGGAGACTATTAACTTTTTGACGGTTAAGCCGCAGTCGAACGAACGGCTGTCTCTCGGCTTTACTCTGCCATCTTCACAGATGAAGCTCGATCCTGGATCTGAGACTGCGATGCTTGCTTTGGTGAATAAAGAACGGCGGGATCGTGGGCTTGCTGAGTTGGCGCCTGATACGCAACTGGTGAATGATTCGCGACTGTATGCGCAAGAGATGTTTAAACACGGTTTTTTTTCTCATCATTCTGCAGTTGATGGTTCAACCCCAGGAGACAGGGCGAATAGGTTGGGGATAGAGTACGGAATGCTCGGCGAAAATCTTGCCTTTGCACCCGATGTTTACATTGCGCATCAAGGATTGATGAACTCTGAGGGGCATCGGAGAAATATTCTCGAACCTTCATTTCGAAGAGTAGGAATAGGTGTGATTGATGGAGGGTTCTATGGGCGTATGTTTGTGCAAACCTTCAGCGACTGATCAATTAAGAGAACAGATCATACTGTTCATCTTCTTTTTCGGCTTTTTTGACTTTCCCGTCTTCAGTCTGAGCTGGATGATCTGGGTTAGGTTTTTCGGCAGAGTACTCCTCAAAGATCTTGTTCTTCAGTGTTTTAATTCCGAGGCCACTGAGGAAGTCCGCAAGCTGTGGATGAAACCACTTGAATGCAAGCTCACTGAGTGTACATACAACAGGTACATCTGTTTGAATACGGGATAGTTGTATCGATATCTCAATGCTCTGTCTGCTTTGAGCGATAAGTTCTTTTATCCGGCCTGTTTCTTCATTCTCGAACCGGTCCAGTAAGTTTTGAATAGTCTGGTATTTTTGAATGAGTTTAACCGCTGTTTTTGGACCGATCCCTTTTGCTCCGGTATAGTTGTCAGACGGGTCACCCATCAGTGCTTTCAGTTCAGGTATTTTTGCCGGTTCAACTCCCAGTCTTTCGTAGACAGCAGAAGGATCATACTCCTTTACGCTGGTGAGGCCGGTCTGCGGCGAGATGACATGGGTTTTTTCGTTCACGAGTTGCATGATGTCTTTATCACCTGTCAGAATCCGCACCATTGTCTCCGTTTCAAACCGTTTTGCTAATGTACCGATAATATCGTCAGCTTCGTACCCGAGGTATTCGAACCATTTGATGTGGGCGGAATCAAGCATCGAGCGGATGAGAGGAATCTGGCTCACAAACTCATCATCAGCCTTCGGTCGGTGCGCTTGGTATGTAGTGAGCAGTTTTTCGCGGAAGGTGGGTTCCGGCCGGTCGAAACAGATAGCAAGATACGCGGGGCGATAGTCACTTGCACATTTATGCAGCATACTTAAAAATCCGTATACAGCATTTGTGGGAGTGCCGTCGGGGGCATGGAAAGTTTGTGGGATGGCGTGGTAAGCGCGGTGCATGATCGCATTTCCATCGACGAGAAGAAGTGTGTCCATGCAATAATTATACGAGTTTTGTTTCACCATTGAGCTTCTTGCCAACAATGGCTTCAAACTCTTCTCTATCCATATTTTCTTTTTTCATTAACTCCTCAACTACTTTATCAAGTAAATCCCGATGCTTTTTGATCAGCTGCACCGCATCAGTGTAGCAGGTTGTAAGAATAGAGTAGATCTCTGCGTCAATCTTTGCCTGAACTTCTTGAGAGATACTGTTTTGTTCCCAGTAGGACTTCCCCCATTCGGTAACGTCTTGCGTGGGGCCGTAGTTTACGGGTCCGAGGCTGCTCATGCCAAAGTCGACAACCATAGCGCGTGCGATAGTTGTAGCTTGGTCAAAATCATTCGCTGCGCCAGTTGTTACTTCATTAAATATGACATCTTCGGCTGCGCGGCCTCCCATCATTGCGGTCATGCGCTGCAGCAGGCTTGTCTTCGTCTGATGAAGTTTATCAGCCTCCGGATGTACGAGAGTATATCCAAGTGCCATACCTCTTGAGACGATCGATATACGCTGAACCGGATCCGTATTCCGAAGAAAATGCGAAACTACCGCATGACCTGCTTCATGGTATGCAGTCAGACGTTTATCGTAATCTGTCTGCAGGCGTTTTTTTGCCGGGCCCAGTTTTACCTTTACCGCAGCTTCTTCAATATCCTCCATGTGGATTTTATCCCGATCATGTCTCGCCGCGTTAATCGCTGCCTCATTAAGCATATTTTCAAGATCAGCTCCTGAGAATCCGACGGTGCGTGTTGCAACTCGATCCCAGTTGACGTCGTCGGCAAACGGCTTACCTCTTCCGTGGATCTGGATGATTGATTTTCTTCCCTCGACGTCTGGATAATCAACCACAACTCTTCTATCGAATCGTCCCGGTCTCAGCAGAGCTGTGTCGAGAAGGTCGCCCCGGTTGGTAGCTGCCATGACAACAACCTGTTCATTAGGAGTGAAACCATCCATCTCTACCAATATTTGGTTTAGTGTCTGTTCGCGCTCATCGTGCGAGGGCATAACGCCGGTAGAACGTGCCCGGCCGATTGCATCAATCTCATCTATGAAGATGATGGACGGTGCGTTTTTCTTTGCAGTGGCGAAGAGGTCTCGTACGCGCGCTGCGCCGATACCAACAAGCATTTCCATAAACTCTGATCCGGCAATCGAGAAGAACGGTACGTTTGCTTCGCCTGCAACCGCCTTCGCAAGGAGTGTTTTTCCTGACCCCGCAGGTCCGATGAGAATTACGCCTTTAGGAGTGCGTGCACCGAGTTTTTTATACTTCTCTGGTTGTTTTAGAAAATCGACAATCTCTTCCAGTTCTTTCTTTGCCTCATCTACCCCAGCGACATCTTTAAATGTGGTTTTCGGTGTATCTTTAGCAAAACGTTTTGCTTTTGATTGTCCAAATGAAAATACGGAATCTTGCGCTCCCTTTGCCTGTCTGAATAGAAAGATGAAGAAGGCGATCATAAGGACGGTTGGAATGAGAGTGCTGAGGGCATTAATCCATCCAACGGTACCGCTCGTATCACGGATAATAATATTTACTTTATTTGGATCTACATTTGCATCCTTCAGTGTTGAGATGATATTTCCGCTTGCCTCTTTATAGCTTACCGCTTCCTTATTGTCTTTGTAAAAGACCTTAATCTTGTTGTCGACTACCTCAAGTTTGTTAATCTTGCCCTCTTTTATTTCCCGTATGACTGTAGTGAGTGGTTTTTCTGGAGCAGAATCGGTGAGCGCCTGCTTGAAGTTAATATAAAAGTATGCAAGGAAGAGAACAGAAAAGAGGAGAAGGAAGATAGTTTTTAAATCGAACTTAATGTTGAAGATCGAGATTTTTCGTTGTTTGCTGTTTTTTCCATTTTGAGTAGACCTTGATGCCATATAAGAGTATTTTAGCAGATTTTTGATAAAATTGATAAGCGAAAATCTATGAAAAAGATTGATATATCAGATCCTCTATGGATAAAAGAGACTGTTGCGACGCTTAAAGCCGGTGGGTTGGTTGTGTTTCCGTGTGATACCGTATATGGTCTGCTTGTTGATGCGCAGAACACAGAAGGAGTACGCAGGCTCATATCCTTTAAAAACCGTCCGCCTGGCAAGCCGATCTCTCTTTTCATGGCCGATCTTGAGATGACAAAGCAGTATGTTCAGCTCAGTTCAACCCAGGAGTATCTTCTGCAGTCGCTCCTGCCTGGACCATATACAGTGGTACTTCCATCTACGCATCGTGTGTGTACTGAGCTTGAAGCGGAGGATGGAACGCTGGGAATTCGCATCCCGCTTCATCAGGGCATTCAGGAGTTGGTTCGCCAGTTCGGTTCGCCGATTACTGCAACGTCAGCAAATCTTGCAAGTACTCCTCCGCACTATTCGTCAGTTTCCTTTTTGAACTCGCTTCCGGAGAAGAAAAAAGAAGCGATCTCTCTTTTGGTTGATGGAGGGAAACTGCCCCATAACAAGCCCTCAACAGTTGTTGATCTGACCGGATCAAACATAAGAGTGTTGAGAGAGGGTGATATCATTGCATCAAATAAGGAAGAGCACATCTCACGCTCTGTGGAAGAGACAAAGTATACAGCACAGACGCTGTTTCAAAAGATTGCTGATGCAAAGGGCAAGCCGGTTGTGTTTATTCTGCAGGGGGATCTGGGCGCAGGGAAGACGGTATTCGTACAAGGGCTTGGTGAGAAACTGTACATTAACAACATAGTTTCACCTACATACGTTATCTATTATGAGTATGAGGTTGAAGGGAATGTGTACACAAAATTGTATCACTTTGATCTGTATCAGATCAAGTCGGCAGAGGAGTTAAATTATTTTGATCTAAATCAGATGGTGGCAGAACATACGATAACGTGTATTGAGTGGGGAGAAAAATTTGCCGATGTGGTTAGTAAACTTGCGTCCAAGGCAATTATTGTACACGTAGTGATTGAACATCTGGATGCATTGTCGCGGAAGATTACCATTCTCTATTAATTACTGTCTTATGAAAATTCTGGCAATTGATACATCATGTGATGAGACCGCGGTTGCGATAACGTCGGAACGCCGTGTCCTTGCTAATGTGCTGTATTCTCAGGTACTTCTTCACAGGGAGTGGGGTGGTGTTGTTCCCTCTATTGCCAAACGAGCTCATGAGGAGCGGATTGACTGGGTAATATCTGAGGCGTGCAGACGGTTTCTGAGGCGTGCAGTAAAACAGAATGGAGCAACGCGAGATGTAGTCGATGCGGCTTTTCAGGACATTGATTATGTTGCTGTTACCCAGGGTCCTGGTCTGGCTATTGCTCTTGAGGTGGGGATTCGAAAAGCAAAAGAGTTAGCACGAAAGTATGGCAAACCGCTTGTTCCAGTTAATCATATGGAAGGGCATATCTATTCGTGTTTTGTACAGAACGGTAAAGGAAATCCGCAGACTGAGATCGTTTTTCCGTTTCTCGCACTCCTGGTATCTGGGGGTCACACGGAGCTTGTTTTAGTAAAGGATCATGGGAGCTATGAAGTGGTTGGGCAGACGCGAGATGATGCGGCTGGGGAGGCGTTAGACAAGGCAGCAAGACTGCTCGGGATTGAGTATCCGGGAGGTCCGGTTATTGAGAGACTTGCGAAGATAGTAGGAAATAAAGACTACTATAACTATCCAAGACCAATGTATAGATCAAATAATTATGACTTTTCTTTTTCAGGCTTAAAGACAGCGGTTCTATACTGTACAAAAAAGATGAGCGATAAAGAGAGGGTGGATAATATAAATAGAATCGCAAGCTCTTTCCAGGAAGCGGTCGTAGACACGCTGGTAAAAAAAACTGAGGATGCCCTGATCCACCTTAAGATAGATCATCTTGTGGTTGGGGGAGGGGTGATTGCAAACCAGAGGTTACGTCAGAGAATGAGGCAGATGATAAAAGCTTATAATAAGACGGTAGTCTTTCCCCCGTATAAATATCTCACCGGTGATAACGCATCAATGATCGGAGTTGCTGCACATATTAATGTTATGAGGGGCAACTATCTTACAGAAGTTGAAACTGTTGAGCGTCTTCCCCGAATGGCCCTTTAGTTCTTTATCAGATATGATAAACTTTTCATCTACCGTTATACATTCGCCTCATATCTATGCTTAAAGTTGACAATCTAAACACCTCAGTTAATGGGAAGCAGATCCTGAACTCCATATCTCTCGAGTTTGAAGCAGGCAAAAGGTATGCGATTATGGGACC
This sequence comes from uncultured Gammaproteobacteria bacterium, assembly GCA_964557525.1. Lineage (GTDB taxonomy): Bacteria > Patescibacteriota > Microgenomatia > UBA1406 > GWC2-37-13 > CAZLAJ01. The sequence continues at coordinate 9,030 of CAZLAJ010000036.1, forward strand.
TAATGGGTCGGGTAAATCCACGTTTCTTAACTGCATTATGGGTAATCCTACATATGAATTGCCTGAGGATTCACACATCTGGCTGAATGGGGAAGAAGTGAGTCGGCTGTCACCACATGAGCGGGCACAACGGGGAATATTTCTCTCATTCCAGTCGCCAGTCGCATTAGGCGGCGTTAAGGTCTCTCAGCTTATTCAGCTTGCGGTGGGCGGGAATATGAAGCCTCTTGAGTTGAGAGGTGTTATTAAAAAGTATGCTGAAGAACTCGGCATATCGCAGGAGTTGTTATCGCGTCCGCTCAATCAGGACGCATCGGGAGGAGAAAAGAAAAAGCTTGAGGTTTTGCAGGCGCTTGTTTTGGATAAGCCGGTGCTATTGTTTGATGAGGTGGATACAGGAGTAGATGTTGATGCGCTCAAAATTATTGCTCGTGTGCTACAGAAATACGGAA
>CAZLAJ010000037.1:0-9468 GCA_964557525.1 uncultured Gammaproteobacteria bacterium
GGGACAATATTCTATGACGAAAAAGCCGATGGCACCTATACATTAACTGTAGATAAACACAAACACGAATATGCAGATCGTGAGAAAGCTTGGAATAAACTACGAGAATACTTAACGGAATCAGGAGAAAATGTTGAATATATCGTTACTCGTAAAATCGATGTTTCTTCTTCTCCGAGCAACGGCACGTATTTTAGCGGAGATGAAATCCGTACAATGCCACCAACTATTCAATTTATGAATAATGGCAGCTGTGTCGGGGGAGGTTCATATACTGCAGAAGACGGTCAAGCAAGAGAGATATATATGAACAGAGCAGGAGCGATACAAGAACTCTCGGCAACACTCACACATCTTTCTACTACAGAAGTGGTAAATGGTGAGAGAAAAGGTCAGCATGAAGGACATATAGGCTATGACTTTATTATTGCTGGAGATAAAGAAGACGCACTCAGAGAAGCAGTGCGGGGCAACGCCTTACTAAACAGCGCCTATGGATCTGAGGTAACAGAGATTACACTTGCAGAGGCAAACCCGAGACTCACGTCTCTTTCGTTGAGCGTCCTACCATTAGTTCGACATCTTCAAGTACAGCGACCAGACATAATTGGATCTGAGTTAACGTCTGATCATCTAGCAATGATGTATGGAGAACAAATAGATGGAATGGCTGGTGGATTTGCAGTTTGGGATTACTTTAAGGTCAGACCTAATGTTGTAAACATACAGTCTCTTATTTCAAATGTCATAGAGCCGTTTAATACAAAATATGCAGAATACGGCATATTCATGATGCCCCGTATCCTCGTTGAAAAAGGCAATTATCAAGAAGGAGAAGAACCATATAATATGACATCTGTAGTTGTGGGTCTCACCCCGACAGATAATCCAGAAAATGAAGCTATGTTCCATCTAGTGGTGAAAGAGCTGTCAGAACATGGAGGATTAAACGGATTTACGTCGCTATAATAGAGTTATAGATAGGTATGAACAAGCTTATTGCTATTACCGGTGCAGATTTCCCACAAAATACTGATAAACGCTCGCCATTCATTGCCGCGCGTCAGGCATATATTGAGTATGTCCTGCAGACTGGCAGCCTTGCAGCACTCATTCCAAACATTACAGATCGTAGCATGGCAAAAAGGTATGCAGAAACATTTGACGGAATTATCTTTACCGGAGGAGGAGATATTCACCCTCAGTTCTATGCTTCGAAAAAACAGAAAATGACTGGTGCGCTTAACCAGACAGTTGACACAACTCGTGATGAATCAGAGCTTTTACTGTACAAGGCATTTTTTACGCATAAAAAGCCGATCTTAGGCATCTGCCGAGGCATGCAGCTTATCAATGTCGCAATGGGCGGCACACTGACTCAACATATAAAAGAAAATGGTGTAAAAGAAGTGCATATGAATAGCGTAGAAAATGGCTTGTGGTACGTCACCTCACACAGCGTACAGGTCTCTCCAAACTCCCGGCTCCACACCATCACTAATGAGGAGTCATTTCAAGTGAACAGTGCCCATCATCAAATGGTTCAGAAACCGGGCAAAGATCTTGCCGTTTCAGCGAAATCCCCACAGAATATCCCTGAAGCCATTGAGTATCTGAGGAACCAGTTTGTCCTAGGCGTTCAGTGGCACCCTGAACAGCTGAAAGAGAGCAAAGAATCTAGAGCCATTATTCAGGCATTCATCACCGCATGCTGACAAGAGTGTTAACAAATATACAAAATACTATGTCTACCAGTTCAGAAATATTACAGCTTACAAAATCATTAATCTCAATACCATCGACCAAAGAAAATAGCGAGGCGCTTCATGAGGTTGTCGATCGTGCACTTCAAGAACTTGATGGATTTACTATTGAAAGATTTGAAAAAAACAATGTGCCAAGCGCACTCGTCTATGCCTCACCAAAACGACCTAAACAGTTCGATCTCATGCTCAATGCGCATCTGGATGTTGTTCCTGCAAAGGACGAGCAGTATGTGCCGTATATAACAGAGGGAAAGCTGTACGGCAGGGGAGCGTATGACATGAAGACGGCTGCTGCTATATTTATTCTCCTCTTTAAACAGTACGCCCGAAGCCTCCCATACCATCTCGGACTCCAGCTTGTTGCCGATGAAGAGGTGGGAGGATTTAACGGCACAAAACATCAAGTAGAACAGGGGGTCCGATCCTCATTCACCATCGCTGGTGAGATGACCGACTATATGATCAAGCACATGGCAAAAGGAATATACTGGCTGAAACTGCATACAACAGGAGAGAGCGCTCATGGCGCATACCCCTGGCTTGGAGTTAACGCTGTTGAAAAGATGAACGGAGTTATCACCAGACTCTATCAAACATATCCGATCCCACAAGCTGAAGTATGGAAGACCACCGCAAATGTTGCGAGTGTATCGACTGGCAATAGTACGTTTAATAAAGTGCCTGATGAATGTACTGCAATGGTGGATGTACGATATATTCCTGAGGATAAACAAAAAATACTCAATACATTCCAGGAACTGTGCGGATTAGATGCGACAGTTGAGGTAGTGGTGAATGAGCCGTCTCACCATACACCACATGACCATAAAGCAGTTGCCCTGCTGAAACACATAGCCCAAAAGAGTATCCCTAATGGTGGCCACCTCCGCTTTGCTCATGGAGCATCTGATCTCAGGCATTTTAATGCCTTAGGAATGGATGGGGTAGAGTTTGGCCCAGTCGGCTCAGGCATGCACACCGATCACGAATATGTGGAGATCGAGAGCATCAAACCATACACAAACATTCTTAATGAATACCTTCATCAATATCAACCATAACCATACCGTAACCGTAGCAACAACAAACTGTCACAATGCAACAAAATATATGTATAAAATCTATATCCTATATTATGCGAATAAACTAACTGTTTCATGTTATTTTTCACACATTATGCTATCAACATAGGCTAACTAATATCCTTGTTTTGTATCTGGAATATTACATACTTTCCTATAACAAAAATACTACTTGACATCTAGAAAAACATATTGATATTCTGATAATTAGTAACGTAATTAATACGTTATTTATATCTGGAAAGGCGGTGATTTTCATGCCAGCAAAAAAAGCAAAGAAAACTGTTAAAAAAACCGTTAAGAAGACAGTAAAGAAAGCAAAAAAAAAGTAACTGCTATGTAAATTAATTTGAATAGCAATTCAACCCGCCAGCAATGGCGGGATTTTTTTCTTTCTTCTTCTCAATTAACGTAGGATCAACGCGTGCAAAAAGAACGAAAAAACACTTTAGTTTACATCAGATAAATACAAATGTACTTCAGGTCACCCTCAAGTTACTTCTTCTCGAAGTAAAGTGTGACAACTGAATAGATCGTCTGACTACCAGGTTCAACCTGTGGACCACCTCCACCCATACCTGAAGCTATAGGAGTATTTGCCATCATGCGGTCATATACTACGTTTGAATCTGGATTACTCTCAACAATGTTTACCACCTTACCAAGCGAGATGCCCAGTTCTTTAGAGAGTTTATTCGCTTGTTCCTTTGCATTTTTAATTGCAAGGTTTCTTGCTTCTTCACGATATTTTGCTGGATTCTCCACAGAGAATCTCACGTTCTGTACTTGATTTGCACCTGCTTGCGTTCCTTCAGAGATGATCTTTGAAACAAGTGAGGTATTGTTCGTTTTTACTGTCACTGTTACATTGCCGTTGTAGCCGGTAATCCTATTAACATTATTCTCATACACATAATTGGGATATACTGAGTAGTTGGTCGTCTTCATATCACCCTTCTGTATTCCAAGTGACTTTAGCTTCTCAACTAGCGCATTATTCACCTTGTCAATCTGCTTTTGTGCATCGCTTACTGAGTCTGCGTCATTCACCACAACTCCAAGCTCAACATACGCAGTGTCTGGGACGATGTCCATCTTCCCCTCACCAACAACAGAGAGCTCTGTAGATTTAGATGTGTTTACAACGGAGACGGGATATCGCAGATCAAAGAAAGAGATAATGGCAAGAGTTGCAATGATGAGAACGGCGGTTAAAAGAGCATATCGTGTGTACTGTGTGTTCATATATGGATGAAATAGTAATGAACGGTATATACAGTATACCCTCTGCAGATGCTTTTACAATACTGTTACTTTTTTCAGACATATTCCATATGTATGACTTGATACCATCTAACAAGATTGCGAGGTGAACAGATAATGTCAAAACAACAAAACTCAATATTCCATCTACAGAACGTGTTTAAAAACGAACCTGAGCTGGGATACCATCATGTGGATTACACCGAGAGGAATGTATTTGAAGACTGTCCGGCGGATATCTACGATCGCTTTGACTCGGAATAGTAGGGGATAGATGTTCTTTTGAATATGCGGATCACCGGATGGTCAAACACTGTCCATGTCTCTTCAGCCATCTCATCAGGAAAAACGAGCTCATGGCTGCCAAACAGGGGTATGGTTGGGAATGAAGAGAATCTGGCAACCTCCACATACCCGAGCTCACCATTAAACAGCTTTTCGTAGTATTTATTTAATAGCGGATACGCTTTTTGTAGCTTCTCACACCTATCCTTCTCATACGCGAGTGCGTTACTTACCGGATTCATCACACAGGTGTGGTTCATGAAAATGCGCCTTGATGGGACAACAATATACTCTGCTGAGGCAAGATCTGAATCAAACTGTGTCTGCAGTTTGCTGTCTGCATCAAGATCATAAAAGTTGAAGGGAATAACGCGGCCCCTAAACCCACGAGCTCCCGTCTCATCCTCATCAATGGGAAGATCAACAACATTCGCTGTTTCGGATAGAACTACCTCATTCTCCTGTACTGTATCAAAGAGCCAGTCAGACGCCTGGAACCGAGGATCGCGGGTGGTATATACAGATAGAAACGCAAATCCTTGAAAAGTAAAGGCGACAAGAAAATATGCATAGAGTGCAAGAGATACGTACCTTAAAGTCCGCACCGACCGAAACAGATTTCTTAGTCCAGTTAGAACAGTACAGACTGCGAGTATAATGATAAGCGGGTAAACAGGAGCAATAAACCGGGTCCATTTCGCATACATCATCGCATTCATCACAAAGAGAACAAGAATGGTGAGTCGAATCAGACCATACTCTTTCGTACGCGGCAGAGCAAAAAAACCAATTACTGCAACTGCCAACACCATATCGCTTAGTGTAAACGGAAGAATCTTGATGAACTGGAATAATACCGGCAGTGAGTAATCATACTGCCGCGTATAGAAGACCTGCATACTTCCAGTCGCAACAGAGGATTCATATTGCAAAGATGATATAAAGTCGGATAGTTTGATGATGCTGTACGGGGAAGATATAACTGCAGCTAATGCACTGATAACGCCGAGCAGCACTACTGACTCTAAAAACATACGCACCCGTTCAGTTCTACTCTCACCGTGCTGAGTCCGCGATAGTAGAAGGGAGATAACAGGAATGATGACAAAGGCAAGTGATGAGATCTTGGTGCCTACTGCAAGCCCCAGCACCACACCACTCCAGGCAATATGTGTCTTCAGCGATGTGGCCTGCTGAAGATGTAACACCCCCAGGTATATGAGAAGCACAGAAAGCATCATGAGAAAAGACTCGGTTGTACCAAAATGTGCAAACTGAATTAAAACTGGAGAAAAAATAAAGGAAAGAAAAAAGAAAAACCGGAATGCATGCTTCCATTTGCTCTTTGCATCATCAAAAACATCTCTATTCAAGCGCTTAAACAGAAGATAGGCAATATACACCATCGCCATACTTGAGAGTGCAGATATTACTCTAAGTACAATAGTTGCATCACTAAAACTGATCTCAGTTTGATTTCTTCCATGTACAAGATATAGCAGACCATACGCTGCATATAGCGGGAGCTGGCCGTATGCAAAAAAGTGGGGGTTGAAGCACTCCTCAACCGGTGCGGTGAGATTGCGGCATCCCATTCCCTGAACTGCAACCGCCATATTCCGCTCATCTGGATGAAAAGGGTAGGGAAGCCCCCAGTCAAGATTTACCGCACGAGTGTAAAAAAGAAGCAGGTAGAGGAACACCGTAACTGCAAGCAAAAACAAAATAATCGCTTTAGTCTTCATATGTATATACACAAACTCCCTCGTACTATTCTCATTATACGAATTCACCACAGTCGATGCAGTTAAACATTACGCGCGCTATTGTTTTCGCTTGATTTTCCCCGATCTTCCCTATATTATATACTTCGATTATGTACGAAATAACATTTATTCTGAACGACGAGTCAGAAACAAAAAATATAAAATCACTTCTGGAGAGCCTTGAAGGCAAAATCACAGAGGAAAAGGCGTGGGGTGAGCGTGAGCTTGCCTACCCTGTAAAAAAACTGAGAACTGCAAAATATTTTACATGGACCTTTACTATTCCTCCTAAAAATCTGGCTGAGTTAAAACGCAAACTGAATTTCAATGAAAAATTGCTCCGTTTTCTCCTTCTTAAGCTGGATGTAAAGAAACTGAAAAAAGAAAGTGCAGACACGAAATCAAAGAGCAACTAATTACCACATTATTACCATTTAACAAGAACCCACTATGGCAAGCCGATCTCTAAACAGAGTTGAGCTCATTGGTAATTTAACACGCGACCCCGAACTGAAGTACACACCAAACAGCACCGCAGTATGCACATTCGGCGTAGCAACAAATAGATACTGGACCACTGCAGACGGACAGACTAAAGAAGATACACAGTATCACCGCATTGTCGCCTGGCAAAAACTGGCTGAACTTTGCAGCAAACTGTTAAATAAAGGAAAGAAAGTGTATGTCGTTGGACGGCTAACCTACCGCTCGTTCACCGGGAAAGATAATGTACAGCGGACGATAACCGAGATTGTGCTCGACGACTTCATACTCTTTGACGGTAAACGAACAGAGGAAGGCGCATCAGAGTCAACAGCCGAACACCATGCTGAACCACAACATGAAGAGATGGTGAACGCTCCTGAAGAAGGAGAGACAAAAGAGATGTCTGAAGATGATATACCATTTTAATTATTATCCAAATGAAAAAATTAAACGAAACTGAGGTTCTCAAACAGCTTGATTACAAGAATCCGGAATACTTGGTTCAGTTTCTTACACCTCGTAAGAAAATCATCAACCGCGAAAAGACCGGATTAAGCGCAAAAGTACAGCGCAAGCTTACCAAACAGATCAAGTATGCTCGATACCTGGCTCTTTTGCCATACGTGTCATACCAAAACGCTCGTTAACTGGTAAGTGCTGAGGTTGAGATATATCACATCCATCATCACACTATTTTGTTGCTTTACACACTCCGCTCGACTCAAATATGTTCGTGTATAATGAGTGAATGCATGTTACTATCTCTTTACCTGAAGGCTCGGAATGTCTCCTTACAAAAGGACAGGATGTAGACTTTACCACTCCATTTTTAAAGGCTCACAACGCAGTAGAGATGACGATACCAATCGGCAAAAAACTGAAGATAGACGGAACAAAGATTTTCAAGTACCTTAAAAAATTTGTGGGCGAGAAGGTTCAAAAGAATGAAGTAATCGCAACGCGTAAATCATTCTTTCTCAGCCATACAATTGTAAGTGAGCACGACGGAGTAATCAAAGAAATAGACCATACTCAGGGAGTTATAGTGATAAAGACAAAGTCTGATGAGATGACTGACCGCACAAGCTACTTTACCGGTGAGATCACCGAAGTGGATAAACATGAAGTTGTATTAAAAACAAAAAAAGGCAGTTCCTTCAAAACATCACGTTCTTCTGAAAATTTTGGGGGAGAGGTGTGGTACGGCACAGAAGCAGCCCTTTCATCCGTAACAACTGAGGATGTAGAAAATAGAGTAGTGGTCGTCGATAGTCTCACCCCCTACGATCAGGCAAAGCTTGAAGCCATGGGCATCCGCGGATACATAACCGTTGAACCACTCAGAGAATACACCTATCTACCAAATGCCCGACTAAAAGAAGATGATGTTGCTGCAGCTCGTAAAGAGAAGCATACATATTGTGTTATTGATACGCCTTCCAGTACGATATACTTTTACGACTGATTAATGTATTCATAATTAATTACCAATACATGAACAACCGCCGCATAACTAATATTCTTCTCGTTCTAGGAATTTCTGTCTTTCTGTTTGGTGCAGGTTATCAGATGGGCAAATATAGCACTCCTCTTGAACCTGCAACCTATTCTGCAAATAAAACACAGGGGATAAAAAACCAGAACATCGATTTTCAGCAGTTCTGGGATACGTGGCAGAAGCTGGAGGAAAAGTATGTAGACAAATCCAAACTTGACAGACAAAAGATGATGTATGGGGCGATTAAGGGTATGGTTGCTGCGGTTGATGATCCGTACACATTCTTTCTAACACCAGATGAAAACAGACAGTCAAAGGATGATCTCGGAGGAAAGTTCGAGGGGATTGGAGCTCAACTTGGTTTAAAGGAAAAGAAAATCGTCGTTATTGCTCCACTGAAAAACTCGCCATCAGAGCGGGCAGGAGTAAGACCGGGAGATGTGGTTATAGAGGTTGACGGCAAATCAACCGCAGGCTGGACACTTCCACAGGCTGTTTCAAAGATCCGTGGTCCAAAAGGCACTACCGTCAAACTCACTGTTGACCGAAAAGGTAAAAAACAGAGTTTTTCAATTATGAGAGATGAGATTAAGGTGGAGTCAGTTGAGCTAAACACTGAACAACTCTCCAGTTGCAGTTCAAACTGCGTAAAAGTTGCCCACTTAAAACTGAATCAGTTTGGTGATAATACCAACTCAGAATGGGATCTTGCAGTCGAAAAGGTAAGAGACCAGTACAACCGGGGAGAGATAAAGGGAATGGTTCTTGATCTCAGGGATAACCCAGGTGGTTATCTGGACAGTGCGGTATACACCGCATCTGAATTCTTGAAAAAAAATGCTGTGGTAGTAAAACAAGAGAGCACATCAGAACAATCTCGTACCTATACAGTCTACCGTGATGGTAAACTGCTTGACATACCACTTGTTGTCATCATCAACAAAGGCTCAGCATCAGCCTCAGAAATTCTTTCCGGTGCACTGCGCGATAATAAACGCGCCGTTCTTGTAGGTGAAAAAAGCTTCGGCAAAGGCTCTGTTCAGGAAGCACTTGACTTAGGTGAAGGCGCGGGACTACATGTTACCGTTGCCAAGTGGATCTTGCCAAAAGGGGAGTGGATCAATGGCAAGGGGATAGAACCACAGATTAAGATTGATAACAGTATTGAAGAAGGCAATACGCTTTCACGTGAAACCGATAAGCAGCTCGATGGGGCTATATCGAATGTTTTAAAGTAATTTTAAGGTTAGAGGATCTATAATAGTCAGGATATTATATGATATATCTATACTATTAATTCATCCATAACTATTAATTCATCC
>CAZLAJ010000038.1:0-9397 GCA_964557525.1 uncultured Gammaproteobacteria bacterium
CCCCATCTCCCCTCTTCCCCATCAGATCAGATATGGCATTTTGGAACAGAGTAAAGCCCTGATTAGTCAGATTATTCTCGAGTACGCCTCTTCTCTCCCCCACCTTAATTTCATGCTCCTCCTGTGCGATGATCGGACCGTGATCCATCTCTTCATCCATTACCATCAGTGAGATGCCGGTTTTGCGCTCGCCCAGTATCAGAGGAAATGCCGTTGGAGATGCCCCTCTGTAGAGAGGCAGCAGGGAAGGGTGAAGATTCCAGAAGCCATATCGGGGCGCTTTGAGAATCTCCTCAGGTATGATACGACCATAGGCAAAGAGAAATGCGAGGTCTATCTGAAGATCCTGAAGAAGGGTCTGGAGCTCTTTTACAGACCCATCCCACACCCGAATGTGATGGGCCAGTGCGGTGGTTTTCACCGGTGATGGGGTAAGAATCTGTTTTCGTCCCACTTTTTTATCAGGTCTGGTAACTAGGAGCACAACTTCTACGGGAAGATCCGGAGAAGAAAGAATTTTCTCGAGAAATGACGCAGAGAATGCAGGTGTCCCAAAGTATGCAAGTCGGAGCTTGGACATTAGTAATACTGTTGGCGAACTTGAAACAAAAGATAGATGGCAATGACTGTGGTGATAATTCCTCCGATGTCACCACCGGCGAGGGAAACCAGAAAGAAGAGGAAAGATGCGTAAAGCGCGTACCGCCAACCCTTCACGTTTTTCGCGTTCAGCGGACGGAACGCAAGAATGAGCATTATTCCCACAAGACACTCGAAGACGAGATACAGATAGTAAGTGCCTGAAAATATCTCGTTATTAAGCCAGAGCGGCTTGATGCCAAGGTTGAGAACGGAGAGAATGCCGCTGTTAAAGATTTCGAGTATTCCGATTATTAGTGCTATATATCCGCCGTATTTTACGAGAAACTGCTTAGTTGGATATGGGATACTAGGTGCTTTATGTACATACGCATCAAGCGCATCTTCAAATCCCCGCATGTTAAGGGTTGTCATATGAGGAGGTAAATTCTAATGTTTCCTGTATAAGCGGGATAAGTCGTTCGTCAACCGTGAGTAGTATATATTTCCCGGTCTGAGGGTGTCTCACAAGGATGTTTATCTGTGTAGTATCAGTTGCTTTATGTTTGTAGAAGATGGCCTTCACCGCTGCAAGTTGTGCCGAGCGGGAGGATATGATTGTTTTGTCGCTGTTGAGTACAGAATCAAGTGTATTTCTGGATTTATTGCATGACAGTACTATGGTTGGAGTATCTTTGTGGATGCCGAGCTTTGCTTCCTGAGTTGACTCTGCCAGCACAGACAGCTTTTTTGGGTACAACATTTTTACTCCACACCCTTTGTGGATATATGTGGTGAATGAGATGAGGTCTATAAATGGAATGGGCGTGGTGGTTATCTGCTGCGGAGTTATTCTCAGCAGAGAATCAACCATCTTGTTTGTCCGCTCTATTCTCTGGCCATATCTCATGCCGATTATGAAGATGAGAACAAGAATGAGAACAGACAGAAAGAGATATGAGCCCTTTTTCATACCCACATTCTAGCAGATTTGTGCTTGACTTTGATATGGTCATTCCCTATACTTTGATTAGTCCTCCGGATGAGTTAAATGAAACTTTTTCCCGTACAATGTTTCATCTAGTGTAATCTGCCATCGGCAGAAATGAGACACCGTCTCGATGTGCTTTCGTACAAAGAGCATGTCTTCACGTTTTTTCCGAAGGGAAAAAGCACACATCATCTCATCAAGGAGGATGCTTTTTTATCTGATAACCTTGAATTTCTACCTGTTCATGTCATTTACTTTTGGAACTACGAGTATAAAAACTGAGATGTTGAGTATGAGACGTGTGGCCTGTTTATAAGTACAAGCTAAACATATCATTTTTGCAGATTTCCTTTCTTTAGTCATTCATTATTATTACTAATTACTATCTTATGCCAGCTTCTAAACGCTCCGTAAAAGACGAGAGTGTCTCCACTCCCGATGACGCAGTTGATGTGTCATCAATGTTAGAAAATTATGAATCCAAACCTATTATGGTGCCGGATGATTTTTCTCCCGCCAGACAAGCTCCTCCGGTACGGCCGGCGGTTCCAGTCCAGGCTACTGAGGATGCCCCCGTTGAGGATAGACTCAAAGAAGACCTGAAGATGAGCTATCCAGCAAAGGGTGTTCTTGATGTCACGTTCGGCGGCTATGGTTTCTTACGCCAAGATTATGTGATAAATCCAAATAGTGACATCTATGTCTCCACCTCCCAGATCAGAAGATTCTGGTTAAGGCGCGGAGATGAGGTCGAAGGTCTTGCTCGTCCTCCGAAAGAGGGAGAGCGGTTCCATAGCCTGCTTCTCATACAGAAGATCAACGGTGTCGAGATGAACGAGGCGGAGAGCGCCAAGCGTAAACAGTTTGATCAACTCACCTCACTTCATCCAGACAAGCAGATTATGCTTGAGACAGAAAAAGATGTCCTATCAACACGCATCACCGACCTTATCGCACCCATTGGATTTGGTCAGAGAGGATTGATTGTCTCCCAACCCAAGGCTGGCAAGACAACATTCCTTAAGGATATCGCAAAAGGCATTACTGCTAATCATCCAGATGTATACCTCATGGCTATCCTCATCGGCGAACGCCCTGAAGAGGTCACCGAGCTGAAGCGCTTTATCAAAGGTGAAGTCGCAGCTTCAAACTTTGATGAGTCGCCACGACAGCAGGTAAAAGTCGCCAATCTGGCACTTGATCGTGCAAAGAGATTGGTTGAGATGGGTCGTGATGTTGTGATTCTCCTTGATTCCATCACACGACTTGCACGTGCATTCAATCTTTCTGTTCAGGGAACAGGACGGAGCATGTCCGGAGGTATCGATCCACAGGCCCTCTACCCTGCCAAGAAGTTCTTAGGTGCAGCAAGAAACTGTGAAGAGGGTGGAAGCTTGACCATTATTGGGACAGCCTTAGTTGGTACGGAATCGAGAATGGACGACCTCATTTATGAAGAGTTCAAAGGAACTGGCAATATGGAGGTTCATCTGGATCGTAAGTTTGCCGAGAGACGCATCTATCCAGCAATCGATATCGCCAAATCAGGCACCAGACATGAAGAACTTCTCTTCGGTGAAGAGAGAATGAAGAGAATTACCACCCTAAGACGAATGCTTGGTCTTCTTAATGCAGAAGAGCAGTTAACGGCCATGATTGAGAAGCTAGGCAAGACAAAAGATAACAATGAGTTTATCGATAGTCTGAATGTAGGCAAGTAAGCTTGTTCGCTCTTTAAATTTGGATAGTGGGAAGTGGTATGGTATAATAGCGCATATGCCAGAAAAGCCAGTGATAGGGAAAATGTGGGTTACCGATAGGGGAAATCGATCCTGTACAAAGGGTGATTGTCCGATTGAGAGTGCAGTAAAGGCGTGTCCAACAGAGGGATGGTTGGAAACTGTTGCTAGGGCACTCACAGGAATAGATGGTTTAAGGAAAGAAGGACGCGTATATGAGGTGCAAGGTCGCGAAGGCGTATTTGCACAATGTTATCGGTGTAGGAGATGTCACGAAGGTTCCATCTGTTTTTATCAAGGTGAAACAGATGAAGCAGTTAAGGCGGCGATGGACAATGGTTGACTTTTAGCATGATATTCTAATACAAAACTAATCGATTCTTCATTATAAAGCATAAGGATACACACCCTTTGTTTGTTATCTGCTTTTATTGTGATTCTTTTTTTGGTTTATTCACACCACTCATTTTGTTTGTCTATACTTTGTGGATAACTCATGCGGGAAATATTGTCTATGTGTGATGTAGTATGAGCACTTGACGCGGGAAATATCTTAAGTGTACTATATACTAGTACCAAGTATTATGAATAATTCACAAGATCTCACAAAACGGGTAAACAGGATCATAGGCCAGCTTCGAGGCATCGAGAAGATGGTGCAGGGTGAACGGGATTGCAGTGAGGTTCTCCAACAGCTTACTGCTATTAAAAAGGCAGTAGATGGATTATCGAAGGAGATCCTTGTCTCAGACATATGTAAGTATGTTGGTGAGGAGCACAGCAAGAAAGTTGAGAAGATGGTCGAGCGTGCGATAGATTTGTAGTCAACCATCAGTGTCTACCTAGTTTATTATCAATTCCCTATTCCCTATCTATGTCTTCACAGATCGAGAACGTTGTCATTATCGGAGGCGGTCCTGCTGGACTTGCAGCCGCTACCTATCTTTCGAGAGCGAATCTCTCCCCTCTTCTTTTTGCCGGTTCTCCTCCCGGAGGCCAACTAACATTGACTACTGAGGTTGAGAACTTTCCCGGCTTTGAGAGCATAATGGGGCCAGAGCTGATTGAACGGATGAGAGCACAAGCAAAGAAGTTTGGAACACGTATCGTTGATGAGAATGTTCTGAAAGTTGGATTGCAGAGTAAGCCGTATGAGGTTGTATTGAGAGATGGTGCTAAACTGCAGGGGATAGACGGGAAAGAGGTTACTGCAGCAGTACAAACAAGATCCATCATTATTGCAACTGGGGCAAAAGCTCTCTGGCTCGGTCTCGAGTCAGAGACAAGGCTGAGAGGTAAGGGAGTCTCTGCTTGTGCAACCTGCGATGGGTTCTTCTTTAGAGAAAAAGTAGTAGGGGTTGTAGGCGGTGGGGACACTGCCCTTGAAGAGGCGATGACTCTCACTAGGTTTGCAAAAAAGGTGTATATCTTTCATCGACGGGACTCTTTCCGTGCCTCAAAGATCATGCAGGACAGGGTGTTGCAGCATGAAAAGATTGAGGTTATCTGGAATGTTGCCGTAAGTGAGGTTCTTGGCGCAGACAGAGTGATGGGCATACAGCTTACGGGCACTAATGGAGAAGAGAAAAGGGATGTGGAGCTTGACGGCCTATTTATCGCAATCGGACATAAACCTGATACGGGACTGTTCCAGAACGCAGTAGTCTGTGATGAGAAGGGGTATGTTCTCACTTCTGCATCAGCCGCAATCAGATACATGGGTGGACTTGCAGTTACGAAAGAACTATTTAATTTACAGTTCCAAACAGGAACTTCGGTACCAGGTGTTTTTGCTGCAGGAGACAATGTAGATCATGTCTATCGTCAGGCAGCAACTGCCGCTGGGATGGGGGTACAGTCAGCGCTAGATGTTGAACGGTACCTTGAGTCAATAGAGAGTTAAACATTCATTACTATTTTTTGGGTATATAAAGGATATGAAAAACGCCGGAGACGAGATGTTGAAGACTGCGCAGGACATTATCATAGAAGCAGCGCAGGCTTTAGGAATCGAGAAGGGAACGATTGAAACTCTTGTTGAGCCAGAGATGGTTCATGAATTCACCATGCCTGTCCGCATGGACGATGGGACGGTGAGGAATATTAAGGCGTGGCGCATTCAACACAATAGCAAACGCGGTCCATATAAAGGGGGAATACGGTTTCATCCGGGAGTTTGCAGATCTGAAGTGCAGGCCCTTGCCACTCTCATGTCTATTAAGTGTTCAGTGGTAGGTCTCCCATACGGCGGTGGAAAAGGTGGTGTGGTTATTGATCCAAAAGGGTTATCCCCGGCTGAGTTGGAGCGGGTTTCTCGCGCTTATGCTCGAAAAATCGCACGGTTTATCGGTCCAGATCTCGATGTACCAGCACCGGACGTGAATACAAACCCTATCATCATGGCATGGATGCAGGAGGAGTATGAGAATGTTGTTGGACACAAATCTCCGGCAACCTTTACAGGTAAGCCGGTCAACCGAGGGGGGAGTTTAGGAAGAACAGAAGCAACCGGGAGAGGTGGAGTAATTATTTTACAGGCGCTTCACTCGGTATTGAAATCAATGCCTGAGCATCCAACAATCGCTGTTCAGGGATTTGGTAACGTGGGATATTACTTTTCTGAGATTGCTGTCGATGAGGGGTACAAGGTGGTTGCCGTTTCAGATAGTAAGGGGGGCGTGCTTGTATCAGATGGATTAGATCCCCAGAAGACACTGCAGTGTAAGGAGGAAAAAGGCTCTGTTGCTGGCTGCTACTGTAAAGGTTCAGTTTGTGACGTGAAGTATGGTAAAACAATCTCAAATGATGAGCTGCTTACCCTTAATGTTGACGTTCTTGTTCCATCAGCACTTGAGAATGCGATAAACAGCAGCAATATGCAGGATATACAGGCGAAGGTTATCATTGAGATGGCGAATGGCCCGATTACGGAAGAGGCATATGAGTATCTCACTAAAAAGGGTGTGATAATTGTCCCCGATGTGCTTGCGAATGCAGGAGGAGTATCCGTGTCTTACCTCGAATGGGTTCAAGGCAAGCAGGGTTACTGGTGGACTGAGTCCGAGGTTAATGGTAAGCTGGAACAGATTATGGAGAAAGCATTTCATGAAATCTGGCAGAAGTCACTGACGAAGAAAATATCACTTAAAAAAGCAGCCTTTGAGGTTGCGATTGAGAGAATTGTTGCATGAGTAGTTGTCCGAGGGGTCCCGTGAGGGCTGGTGCTCTTGCGGGGCCCTTTTTTCGTCATACGCTACTTGAGAAAGTCGAGCGGATTGAGGAGCGTCCCACCTGATCTGATCTCAAAGTGGAGATGGGTTCCTGTGGATCTTCCGGTTGAACCCATTACTCCGACCTGCTGTCCCTGAGATACTGCATCTCCCGGATTTACATCAAGTCTCTGCATGTGTCCATAGAGTGTTTCGTACCCATTTCCGTGATTGATGATTACGTGACAGCCATACCCCCAGTTGATGCATCCTGCATAGGTAACTGTGCCGGTGTCAGATGCGATTACTGGAGGAGATGAGGAGTTGGCAATGTCAAGGGCCATATGGTACCAGATTGGGTACTGGGTAATGGATCCTGATGTGGGCCAGATAAAGTTAGATGTTCCTTTTACGCCTGCCTGGATCTGAGCAAAGAACTTGGATGGTTTTGGTGCTGCGTCTTCTATTACGCCATTTGGTACAAAGATTGTCTGTCCTGGGGTAAGTGAGAAGGTTTCAAGATCCGCAAAGTCATTATATGGCCAGTTGACAATGTTTTGGGCATCAGCGCGGTACTTTTTAGCAATGTTGTAGATATTGTCTCCTGACGCAACTTTATGCACAATTCCTATACCGGGCGGGATCTTCAACCGTTGACCTGGTTTGATGGTATCTGATTTGAGATCGTTGGCCCATTTAATCGTGTCAACATCCACCCCAAATTGTTTTGCAATTCCTGCCATAGTATCTCCACCCTTGACCTCATAGGCGATCACACTATCTCTGGCTTTCTCTGAGATGACCGTTGAGAGCGAGTTTTCATACGGGTCATACGCAACAACGGTTGCCTCAGATGAGTTTTTATTCGCAAGCTCAAGAGACTGAATGAACGGATTATTCTCTGCAATAGCCGGACCAGCTACGATCGCCGTCAATACCAGAAGAAAGAATGAGGTGTTCAAGAACGAAGAGGAGTATTTTCCTCTTTTAACAATAAGGAGGGCAACGGTAATATTTTTTAGTTTTTCAAATCGTTTCCCGAATGAGAGAAGGCGTGCTGTGGTGTAATGAACGAGAAACGATGAAAACTCTCTTATATCTTGCATAAAACAGTATGTTCAATTGTAGCATATTCCTGCGTAATGCGCAGAAAACCAGAAAGAGCAGCGATGCCTTTTAATGTTAACTGAACAAATACTACGGCCCACCTGGCGATGTTGGTTCAGCGGTAGGAGTAAGAGATGATGGTTGAGGGCTTGGTGTGCTGGTTACTCCGACTGTTGGCGTTACCGGAGGGGCTTCGGTCTTGGCAGACTCAGGAAGCTTCAGTTTTGGACTCAAGGATGCGGTATTGTCCTGTGGTAACCGCAACTGTGTGTTTGTTTCTTGCTTCTTTTGATTTGTTTTATCCGCATCGGTAAGCTTCTTTTTGAAGTTCTCCAGATCTTTTACAGCTTTTTTGTATTCTTCGGTATCTTTTTTATCTCCCATGAGCTGTAGTACGTTTTGCATAGAGAGCGCTGCTCTCTGAAAATCTTCTTTTTGATATGCAGCCCAAGCTAGGTTGTAGTACGCATTTGGCCAGTCTGGCTTTAGTGCGACCGCCTGTTCAAACATCTTCAACGCTTCATCGTAGTTGCCCAGTGTGTAGAGAGTTCCCCCCAGATTTAACCGGTACGATGGATTTTGAGGATCGGTTACAATTGCGCGCTGGTATGCAGCAATTGTCCACTGATCTGCTCCTTGAGCAACATTGATGATGTTCCGGTAAATGAGTGCGAGATTTTCCCAGTTGGTGCTTCGTTGAGGGTTAAGGGCTACTACATTTTTTGCCTCTGCAATTGCCGCCTGTATTGCTTGTGCAATCGTCTGCCGGTCCTGTTCCGTAATCTTATCTTTATCTTTTCTCGCAATGTTATTTGCTATTAATAGGTTCAGACGTGAGAAATCGATATGGTACTTTTCCATACGGGGGTTGAGTCGTATAGCGGAGCGTAGATCTTCGTATGGATTCATTCCCGTTACGCCCAGTCCACTAAGTGAACGTTTGTACATATATTCAGCAGCATATGCTCTACCTAAGAAATAGATTGATCCTATTACAACTACGGCTGAGACAATTGTAGTTGCGATTACATAGGGTAACGCAAATGAGAGATCGATCAGCGAGACTTTTGATTTTTCATATGCTGATGTAATCCCTATGGTGAGAAAGAAGAGGAAGAGAACGATGTATGAGGCGGGAAATACGATGAGAATGGTAAGAACGTATATGGTGAGGACCCGGAGCGCAAGGGTACCGTGCTGGCTAAACGCAGATCTGAGTAGGGCAATGCTCAGGAGGAGGAAGGCAACGAGCCCGAACAGACCAAGCTCAGATACAATCTGTAATACTCCCGATCGTGCAACATTGTATGTACTAATAGACCACGTGGTAGCAAGATTATATGCGGGGTCTTTTGCTCTGGTAAAGAGAGATGCGTAGTTATCCACCCCTGTACCAAATAGAAGTGAAAGCGGCGTTTTAAGCACCTCTACTGCCGCATACCACGAGATTCTCCAAGGTGGTAGGACGAGATCTTTCAGCCACTGAGTTGTGACGAGAATCAAGCCGAGTGCGACCACGATACCAATCGCTGATACAATCGGAGCCGCAATTAGTGCGCCTTTCATGTATCCCTTGCTGTCTCTCAGCTCTCCTCTTTTCTCGAAGAGGTATGCTGATGCGAAGAGGAAGATGAACCCTAAAAAGAACAGGAGGTCGGTAAGGGTCCCAATAGGTGTAAACGTCCGTAATGTGAGAAACTGGAAGAATGAGGGGAGGGAGATTTTGCTGAATGGATTAAAGACGAAGATGAGGGAAACGAGACTTAATATCA
>CAZLAJ010000039.1:0-9343 GCA_964557525.1 uncultured Gammaproteobacteria bacterium
GATCTATTGTTTTCTGTAGTATCGACAGGAGTGTCTGCTTTTTCAGCATCTTGTTTGGATTCTTCTGTAGACGTGGTTGGATTAGTGTTTTGATTTTCTAGTGAGTTGGTAGGTTTTATCTCTCCACTGTCTTTACCCAGCTCTTTGTTCTCGTCGGTTTTATGATCGTCTTTCGGTTGCTCTTCAGGTATTTCCTGCTCATCCTCTAAGGTCATTGTTTTTGCCTCTTCTTTCTTCTTTGCTGCTTCAACAAATACCTCTTCCTCTTCATCGTCAACTTCTACATTTTCTTTTTTGTTCATTCCACGCTTAACTGCCTTTGCTGCCTCGAGTTTTGCTTTGAGATATACGATAAGTTCTTCACCAGAAAGGTTGTTGATCATAAAGATGGGGAGAAGATATCCAACATCATCAAGACCTTGCTGCTTAATCTCTTCATTTGGTGAAAGCAGCTTGTTTAATGTATTGGTGATTACTACTACATCGTTGTCGATCCATTGTTCTCGGGATTGAATGTTTTCTGTCGTAGGAACCTCGCCGCTTTCATACTGCTCTTGCCACATGGTCTTCACTTCCTCATAATCTTCAAGAGAGACTGTTGATGGGACTGCGATGGTCTTTTCAACGTGTTTCTCCGGTTCGGTGACAAGCGGAATCTGCGCTCGTACTACTCTCTGCACATCCTCTTCTTTTATATTCTCTTTTTGAGCTACGTCCTTAATGATTTCTTTTGAGGTGATAAATTCTTGAGCAATGACTCCCACCACTGATCGTACTTTTTCTGTCTCGATTCCAGTTGTTTTATGTATCTCTTCAGTTACCACATCAGCAGGTTTGCTGATGTTTTGGACATAGGTATTTACGATGCTCTTGATCTGTGTCACCGGCACCCCAGTTTGATTCTGCACATTAGTGAGGACCTGTTCATTGTTGGAAACTGAGTTGAAAATGGAGGTTGTAATGTCTCCCGCTTTATCTTGAGCTACATGCAGCTTAAGAGATATGACCTTTGTGATTGGCTCTTTCTCGGTAAGCGTCGCGGGCAGCGACTCTACAATCTTCTCTACATTTGTGTTATCAACCTGAACCTTTTCTGCAACTTTGCTCATAACCTGAGCAGACTTTACATAGTTGTTTGTTTGAGTAAGAACTTCCTTCACCTTATCCTTTGAGACGTTCGTTTGCGTCGCGATATTATTCACTACATTATTAAACGGCTGTGAGATGTTTTGCGTGTATGAGTTAAGAATTGTTTGTACCTGCTTTTGTGCAAGTTGAGTCTGAGCTGCGATGTTGTTGACGACCGAGTTGTTATTTGCAACGGTGTTCACAACATTTGAGGTTATCGATTGGACACGTTCAGACGGCATTGCCACTTTAACAGACACAATGTGGGTAACGGGTACCGACTGAGGGGTAGACTGGAGTATCTCTTTTCTCGATTGTAGTTGTTCAATTCGCGATGTTGATGTTGCGTTAAGTATGCTCCTGGCGATCTTGTCTTCCTTGATAGATCTGTTGAAGAGCTCGGTTCTCAGGTTCATAAACTTTTGTCTGTCCTGTGATGATTCTGCCTTCATCGGGTTCTGCAAATACTGGATATTCTTATTCACTGTGCTATTGGTTTGTTTGTTGGTTTCGTATCGCGCAATATCAGTTAGTTTGTTCACCGTGAGATTGAGGTTCTGGGTAATGCTCTGGGTCTGTGCCTTTTTGATTTCTTCAATATTTTCAAGTCTCGTGCTGATAGTTGTTGGGATATTAGAGCTGACGTTAATAGTCGTGCCTGTTGGGTTGATGATTGGGGTGGGCACTGGTCCTGGACCTGGAGGAGGCCCGCTTCTCATTTGATCATACATGGCCATTAATATATTTTTCATGGCATATATTCCCTCACAGCAGTAATCTCTAAAAATCCTCAAAAGCCACCAGGGGAAGAAGGTAACTGCCCAGAGCATGAGAAGGCTAATGATGTACTCTGTAAATGTGTCTACATAATTACCATTATTCGTATATGCTGGTCGCACTGCGGTCCACTCCTGACCCGGTCCTCCGTATGCAATATTTATCGCAGTGGGGTAGACATACCCATCAAATGTATTGGTCCGTGCGAAGTTAAACGGAAATGGTATGCCCTTTTTCCAGATTTGAGCAAGACCACCTAAAAAGAGCGCAAATAGCGGTCCATAGAATACCCATTGGAAGAATACACCCATCCATATCCACCCTGTGTTGCGGATAAAAATAAACGGCATGAGGATTGCGAGGAATGGAGAGACAAACAAAAGAAACCATAAAAGGATCTTTCTGAGAAGCAGCATTATTCCCATTACGTAATAGGTAATATTTGTTAATCGAAGCAGAAATAGTTCTGCTTTAACCGCTTCTTGAACACGGATATTAAGATCTCGGCACCCGGTAAACCCTATGTAGTTATTCTCAGCGCTGTTTGCGGTGAAGTAGATATTAAACAGGTCTCTTCCTCCGAGACTTTCCATAAAGAACTTCATGAGGACTTCCGACAGCTGAATGATGGTGAGGACTATTGATGCCGAGAATGTAATATACAAAAGCATTACTACAAGTTTTAATATAAGCGGTGAAACCTCGATTTTTAAGTCAAAGTTTTGCCGTTGAGCGATAATGATGCCAATGCCAAATATAGTTGCAATAAGGATGGTAAAAAAAAGTGCAATGTTGCGGCTAAAGCTCCAGACCGATTTGAGCGTGGGATGATCGTCGATTGCGGGATGGTTTAACACCCACCATATAAACTGACGAGCACGTTCATCCGCTTTTCCCTGTGCGGTAATCTCAGGATCTTCCACCCATAGATGAACCCGAGCGGGATCGCTATAAAAATCCTTTAACTGTTCAGAGAACAACCCCGTCTGATTATCGTTCGCGCACCGTTCACCCCGTTTAGGGTAGTATGTTGTAGCTAATACTTCTGGGCATCCGGTTGCAGAGCCTGCACCTATCACATTACATCCGACAAGCGGTATTCCTAAGTTATCAGAAGTGGGTGACCCACTGGAAGGCGGTATACCACCAAAGGGAGTTGGAGTAAGTGATGGGGTGGCTGTCGGTTGCGCCATTACAACCCGAGTTGTCGTAAACAACAAAAGAAAAAGGAGAATACCAGCGGTGATTATGCGATGATAAATACTCATTAGTTAGTTTCGTTTCACTAAAACATATCCTGAGGTCATAACTAGCGCTAGACCAAGCATAACTACGGGTATATATGATGAACTGCCTCCGGTTCTGGGCAGAGCAGTTGGCGATGGGTTTGTGGATGTTGGCCGAGTGACGGTAGGGTTTTGTGGTTCAAATAGAGAACAGAGTTGGGTGGATCCAGGAGCTGTTGCAATAAGTTTAAAGCTTACATACGCAAACACACCGCTGCCTGAGTAGCCTGTTGGATGGCTTGCATTGATAATCACCCCTGTTCCAGGCTGGTCGGTTGCGGCAACGGTTGTAAACGTATCACCAGCCTCAACTCCAACATACTGCAGCTCTTGCGTTCGGTAAGACACTCCTATTTGTATATTCTTAATGGACTCTCCCTGCGTATTTACATTAATCTGAAATTTGATAGTGTCGCCTCGGTTGATGGTTCCGGTTGGGGGGATGAGTTCGAAGTTTGCAGCATGCACGGTGGTGTGCGATAAAAGAAATAATGTGCCAAGGATTAGGAAAAGTACGAGAGAATAAATATGTCTATACATACATCAATAATAGACATAAAATGCTGACAAATGCAACGGAGAGTAGCAATAAAAATACGTTTGACATTGTGTGAAATACTAGTTTATTATGAGTCTAATATGAGAAAATTATATTTTATTTTTGTGTTTTTATTATCAACTGTATTTGTCGCGACTGTTGGAGCTGAGAGTATTACACCAACGCCTACCATCAATTCCGGAACGGCAGCAGAACAGACACAGGTGTACACATGTCTTAAACCGACATGGTGTCGTGACCATAAAGACCAATGTGTAGGCGTCACACCAGGTGCTGAAGCGCACACAGCTCTTTTGCAACTTCCAGATGGTGTGCAGGTTCCACTCACTGATGACAAAGGAAAGACAATTAGACACTATGTTGTCGAAGCCTTGGTGAAGGCGGATGGAACAGCTATCCCAACTACGGGTAGCTGGGAAAAAGATGTTGAGGCGGGATTCTGTGGAACCGCAATGACATGCACCCAGGCAAATGCAAACTATACAATGCTGAAAAACGATCGAGTTTTACAGTATGAGTTTATAGGCGCAAAGAAGGTAGCGCCAAGCAATCAGCAGACAGTTAATACGCAGTCAATCATTGTTGACTCAGAACAGTTTATTAGTCCGAGCGGTCAGGTTGGTCCACTGCTTTGGAGCAGTCAATCAGGTGGAGCTGTTAATGGCTCATCAGACAGGTTTTTTTATGTATATTACGAAATTCCCGAGGTGAAATCAGAGTCTTCCACTCCCGGCGGTCATATTCAGGGAACGTGGGCGGTAATGGCGGCACAAAGCAACTGTGAGGTTAAGCGATGGGATCCGTATGGAAAAGTATTCGACAGTCAAAGCATGGAGCCTCTGCCTGGTGTTGAAGTAACGCTTCTTAAAAGAAGAGGGGATACAGAGGCCGCTTCTTACACTAAAGTTGAACCCTCAGAAGTAGTAGGAGAATTTTATAATCCCTTACCAAGCACAGAAGCCGGTGGAGATTTTAATTTTGTTGTTCCAGTAGGTTTTTATAAGCTCGAAGTAAAGAAGGCGGGATATGTATTTGCAACTGGTGCAGATGGCACCACTCCACTCCCTCTCATGAACGATACAGTGTATGCGAATGTATATAGGGGTGAGCCTATAGAGGAAAATGGACAGATACAGCATCGAAATGTTCCGATGGATCCTCTTCCAGGAACAACGCCTTTCGTCGCACCAACTATTACAAGACTGTCATTTCTCGAGAGGGTGAATAAGAGCAATACACCGATACAGACAGTATTTGATATTCGCTACTCTCACCCATACACAAAGGTACAGTTCTATGGCAAGAACGTTGTTACGGGTGAGAAGCGGTTACTTGTGGAAAAATACGCAAACGCTGAAGGGTTTCTGAAAGCAGCGATTGATCATGGTGGCTCCTCACCAGAGGCACTGGCGCCAGACGAGGTGATCGATGAACCGGTTGCTGTCAAAACCGATCTTACTCAAGGGAAGCCACAGGCGGCAGTTTCGCGCTTTGTTTCATGGGTGATGGGCTTCTTTGTCCCTCACGTGAGTGCCCAGGTAGTTACTAAAACCTACGACCCTGTTCTTACCTATGTTGAAGGGTGTGTCGATGGAGGTAATGTACCCTCTGGCATAACTAAGGTCGATGTGCTGCAGACGTTTTCAAACAAGCCATACACATCTGTGTCAACTGATGAAAAAGGTTGTTTCAAAATTCCGTCTGACCAATTACCTTCAGTAAAGTACGTTTTGCGATATACCCGTCCAAACGGACAGGTGACAACGCTGACCACTGGTCAGTTTATTGCAGCGAACAAAAACTATATCACGAATAATAAGGTAGACCTTAACAAGTATCAAGATTCGCAAGGAAACACCACTCCTCCTAAGGTAACCGGCACTGCTCAAAATAAAGCAGGCAACGGAAGCGACGAGGTTGATAGTAGGAAGAATGGTGGAGTGAATAATGTGGGTGGATTTCTAGGATCACAGATGGAGAATTCACCCGTAATGTTAGTGTTTGTAGTTGTGCTTCTGGTATTAGGAATCGGTGGATTGGCATTCGCTCTTTATCTCTATAGAAAAAATCAAGAAACACCCCAAATGTAATTAGCTAGGTTATTTATGCGCTTAGGTTAAACAATCTAAGCGCATTTTTTGTAGTTATCTCTACCACATTCTGCACTGATTGTCCCCAGGACTGTGCGACAGCCTGAGCAATGAGCGGCAGATTGCTTGGGGTATTTGGATATTTCCGTTCTGATCGGAGCGGCTCGGGCAGGAGAAATGGAGAATCAGTCTCAAGAACAAGTGATTCAGTGGGTACTGTAGTAAGAAATGCCGGTTTAATGCTTCCTTCATATGTAACATCGCCATCGACACCGATATACATCTTATGTTTGATCGCAAAAGCGAGCAGTTCCTCGTCTGGTTCACAACAGTGAAACACCGATCGGTGCTGTAATACATCTGACCACTCCTCGGTAAGAATACGCAGCGTTTCTGTTTTTGCTTCCCTGTTATGGATAATGAGACTTTTCTTGTATTTAACAGCCATTTGTATTTGCAGTCTGAAGAGTTGTTCCTGTAGGTTGATAAATGATTTAGACACAGAGTACGAATTATATCTTGTTTCTTGGTATTGATGTCGATCAATACCTACCTCACCAATAGCAACCACCTTACTCGTGTGGAGTATGTTTTCTAGCTGCTGGAGTTCATGTTGCATAGTGGCCGAATCCAGCTCATAAGCATGATGAGGATGAATCCCAACAGCAGCCCATAAACCATCGTTTTCTTCAGCAATGCGCACGGCACTTATGGACGTTTTTATATCTGTTCCAGGAATTACACCATAGGTTACACCCACCTCCTTCATAGTCATGATAACTTCGTTAAGCGTTTTTTTGTATGCTTTGAAATTCAGATGGGTGTGAGTGTCAAACATATGTGTCCATTGTATCAAAGAAAATGAACGAGCCGTTTGTTATACTCATGCTATGACAGTCTTCATCGGAGCGGATCATAGAGGACATGAGATGAAAAATGCACTTATCGATTATCTGCATGAAAAGAATATACGAGTAGAAGATTTGGGGAACTATAACTATGAGCGGGGAGATGACTACCCTGACTATGCACACAAAGTGGCAATCGCAGTCTTACAACATCCTCAAGAGTATTTAGGTATCGTTATTTGCGGTTCAGGAATAGGTGTTAGTGTTGCAGCTAATAGGTATAAGGGAATCAGATGTGCACTTGCCTTTACTGTTGATCAGGTAAAGCATGGAAGAGAGCGTGATCAAGCAAACATTATTGCACTCCCTGCTGATTACATTACGCTGGATCAGGCAAAACAACTCGTCGATACATTTCTCGACACCCAACCCTTACAAGAAGAGAGAGATATTCGTAGGATAGCGAAGATAGAGGTTACCCAAAGATAAGTGAGAGTACCACCGCTAGAACAAATCCCGCTTCATATGTATGCATCACCATCCCAAACACTCCACCGATGACGAAAAAAGTAGTCATAAGCCATAGGTTAAACTCATTTCGTATGGCAAATGCGAAATGAATAACCATAATGTAGATTACGGAAATAAGAATATAGAGAAATAAATCCATGTAATACTAAAATAGTATTTGGCTCATTTTTTGTGCAAATAGTTTTTGTGAAAAGTCCCGCGATCGCTGATATGCCTTCTCTCCCATCATTGTTCGCAGTTTATAGTCTTGGGAAAGTGAAAGAATTTCTTGAGCGGTTTTTTGAGGGTCATTGATATTCGCGTATAGCGCTGATTCGGCCGCTATTTCATGGAATACGTCAATGTCACCCAACACAGAGGGTGTGTGGTGGTGTGCTGCCTCAAGGTATGAGTAGCCAAATCCCTCATCACGTGAGACAAAGATATTGCAGATTGTGTGTTGATAGAGCCACCCCAACTCGCCATCAGCTACATATCCAGGGAAGATAAAAAGCGGATCGCCGGCGGTGCGCTGAATAAACGCGTTAAATTCACGCTTTTCAGCATGGTTCAGGTGGTTTCTATCCGTAAATGCCTTGCCGACAAACACACAGGGAATACCAGCCAGCTTAACCGCTTCAGCAATATGGAGAATATTTTTATTCCATGTCACGTCACCTACATACATGCAAAATCGTTCCGGTATTTTATGTTTAGGTTGAGTAAAACTGGTCAATGAGGTAAATGAGGTGGGTAAGGCAAGGTGTACTACCTTTACTTTTGATGAAGAGAGGTGGAATATATCCATAATGTCCTGTTGAGAGTGAAAGGAGTCTGTAATTAACGTGTCATATTGTGATAATAACGACATGTTTACTATCGAGTTGAGTTTTGCCCTGATACCCATCGGAAAATGGTTTGGGTATTTTAGACGAATTACATCATGAATTACTGCAATCTGCCGATCTGATATTCGTTTAAGTGAGAGGGGAGGTTTGAGAATATCAAAAAAAGGGTTGAGGAGGGTGCTGTTCTTCGGGATTGATTTTATATTATCTGTGAAGATGACCTCCTCATTGAAGTTGTCCCTCAATAGTCGGACATATCTTCCCACTCCTCTCACCTTGCTGAGCGGGTCTCCTGTCGTTGGATCGTAGACATACACATGCTCCATACGATATTGTATCTGATATAATGGTAAAGTGTACAGGTTAGTTAGGTAACGATGCAAAAATATACACTTAGTAAAGACAGCCTATCTGAAATACTTCATCTGTATAATGTACCATTCGATAGAGCTCAATATGATTTGGTGCAGCCGTCGGAGATGTTGTATGATACGAATAGTTCTCAGGTTGGAATCACTTTGCCAGGAGGGCTGCTTGGTGAGTTGGCAATTTTTCTATCAGCTGGAGAGCAGTATGGATTTGGAGTTGATGGAGTAAAGACGTGGGAGGTTCTATCTACACTTTCTTCAAATGAAAGGCAGCTTCGAACCCCCTTTTTTGATCATATTGTGTCTCATCCCGAAGAGTTCTTTATTATACCTCATGCGTCATTCCTCTCACAGATTGCTCAATCATTTAAAGCCCTCTACACAGATTCTCAATACCCAAACGGAGCGGTTTTGATAATGCAGGGAGATGATACCATCTCACTTCCTCTTCAGGTAGAAGTGGAAGTGAGTGACATAATAGTATATCCGTTTGTGTTTCACCACATATTTGTGAACGAATGGCATCGGAAGGTGTGTGATGCGCTAGTTGAAAAGAGAGCCGTTATGCTCTTAGATGGCCAGGATACAGAATATCTCTATGAGGTTGTTTCGGATACAACAGACACATTTCTGTTTGAAGATATGAGGTTTTCAGCTCCAACATTGCCTATTTATAGCGTCACATTATCGTCAGATGAGATGAAGGTGGAAGACCTGACATAACCTAAGAGCACACCTGTGTTTTTAATTCTTCGTATATCTCCTTGATCTTTTGCAGAAAGTCTTTTATAATACATACTGCTCTGGTTGCCTGAGCGACTTGGAACCAACCTTCTCCATCCCGAACAAGGTCTTGAAACGAGTCAGCGCCGATGATACTCACCCCAAAGCGGGGCTGGGGAAAGTAGGTCGTAGCCAGGGCTTTTTTT
>CAZLAJ010000040.1:0-8976 GCA_964557525.1 uncultured Gammaproteobacteria bacterium
CCCCAAACATGACCCCACAGCCTCCTCCACCGCACGCGAGGCAATATTTTCCGAAGGGATCATCATGAGGGTTTCAGCCTGACGTTTTTCTTCAGCTTTAATGAGACGATATATCTCTGAATCTGTTTTTTGTAAGTTTTTCATACCTTTAACATACTGCTAAATGAATAACAGGACAAGATGCCAAACTGTATGTAACTACGTCATTTTATCGACTCCTTTTGTACATCGCCGTTCTCATCAACCACAACTGCTCTGTGAGGATAGACGGGCAACTGATTAACCACCGCGCTTTGAGGAATAAGTACTTTGCCTACGTATGCGGGTATCTCGTCGTAGGTTTTACCATAGATTTTTACATCAACGTTAGGAAGATAGTAAAGCGCTACAAAATAATCAAGCTCGTTCATTAAATAGAGACTCTCATTCGGCTGAAACGTACCCTTCAGAGAGATGAGCTTTTCCGCAGGGTATTTTTTTGTTCGATACTCGAGCTGCAGTTTGTGATAGTTCCAGGTAAAGATAAAGAGGAGAGCTAAAACGATATATCGCGGACTACGGGGGAGATGCTGCAGGATATAGATAATGAAAAACACCATGCCTGGAGCGGAGAATATAATGTAACGGGGAAGAAATATGGGCTTAACAAAGGATGTGCCAAATATCACAAGCGGCGGGACAACACCCCAGAACAAAAAGAAAAAGAACGTCCACTTCTCCCTGTCGAAAATATGCTGGGCATATTCGATAAAAGCATACACCGCAATCAGTACAAAGACTCCGGTAAGCAGCAACAAAGGGGTGTAGATGCCTGCGGCGTTCTGGGTATAGAACCGGTGTGTTGATTCATAGCCTGTATAGAGCACGGCGGGAAGGTAGATTAGATCTTTAAGCTCACTCGGCAAGATCCAAAATCCCTGCGAGTGAGTTGACTGCAGAGCGACAAATAAGAGCCAGAGAAGAAATATAATACCCGGAATAACCAGCACTTTCATTGTTGAACGGAGCATGGTACGTTTATGCGCCACATACAGTGCACCAAGCTGAGTAAGCACTACAAAGACCATAAAGTAGTGGGTAAACAGTCCAAACATAATGGACCAAAAGTACAGTTTCCTTTTTTTCATATATAAAGCATAAAAAGAAACTGTTGCCAGGCAGGCAAACATGCTATACATTCGTGCCTCAAACGCATAATACAAAAGGATTGGATTGATCGCGATAAGCAGGAGATATAAGTATCTACGCCAGGTCTTTATATGCAGTATTTCCGCAAGAATGTGGTCAGATGCATATACCGTCAACAAATAAAATATCAACGACGGCAGACGAAGTGTAATTTCCGATGAACCAAAGAAACGCATCCATCCGGCAAGCAATGCATAATACAGCGGAGGGTTAAAATCCTTAGCAGTCAAAAAAACCATTGAAAAAAATGGTTTTATCGCAAGACTATATGAAAATGCTTCATCTCTCCAGAGAGGTTGAATAAGAAAATTAAGAGGTGTCTGTGTAAAAAGATAATGGAAGAACTGCACGATCTTGTAGGTAAATAGTAACTATTATTCTCTCTTCTGCTTGTGTACCCTATTCTATCATTCTCTGTACGGTCTTTACACTTTTTCCGTTACCTTGTACGTAATCTTCTTACCGATAAGCAGGCGGGTATGTGCCTCAAGGGCAGGGAGAGATGATAAGACAAACGAGACAACGGGGAGAAGATACCACTGAATAAGCAACATGGGCATATTCAGAATCTTTGTTTGTATCTGCAACTTTTGTCTCATCTTAATATCAAGGTAGATATACACAACGATCATAGCTGTTGCAAGAGTCAAAATAAAACCGGTAAGCTGTGGTAGTAAAAATCCAAGCACCGTACGTTTAAAGGTAGGATTAACAAACGGCGGAATCCATGCACTCACTGTGAGGATGAAAAATGTTGAAGGCCAGAGCAGGTGGGTCTCGGTGAGAAACAGTATTTTTTTCATCTTTGGCCAAAATGGCAGATGAGGGGTTGTAAACAGCTTCTTCATGGCATATCCAATATCCGTTACACCCCAAGCCCAGCGTTTTTCTTGATCATATCGGCTAAAGAACGTTTTTATCATATTGCCGCTATACACCGCATCACCGTTTATGATCGTGTAAAGGGGAAGCGTCTTTACTTTCTCTCCAAATGTAAAGAACGCCTGCATGTATACATGCCAGTCCTCAGGGATAATGTCTACATCCCAGTAGCCAATCTGCTCTATCAGCCAGAGATTAGTTGAGTATGAAGAAATCTGAATAAGCTGATCTTTTTGTGAAAGGAACGCAAGACGAAGCACCGATGAGAGAGTTGCCTGCATACGGCCAAAAAATGGCAGCTGCCAGAAATTGTTATACAACAATACGGGTGCCCAATAGAAATGGTACTGTCTTCCATGATCCTTCAAAAATTCATACGTGAGATAGGAAAAGTAATTTTCTGGGAACCGACTATCTGCATCGCTTATCGTAATAAGACAGTGTTGTGGGTCCATTTCCTTCTCTCGAATATACTTTGATAGCTGCTTTACTGCATGTGTCTGATTACTCGCCTTACCGGGGATCTCACCAGCAACAAGGGTATGCACGGTAAAGATAATATCCTTAAAGTATTTACCGTATTTTGCACGAATAGCCTCTTCTTTTTTCTTCCGCTCCTCTTCCGGCTCTCTCACCTCAAATGCCAGGACAAGATGAATAGTGCGGTATGGATAGTCTCCATGCGCGACAGCATCAATAGTTTGTTCCAGTTTATACAGCAGTTCCTTATACGCAACAACCACAAAAAAATGTTCAAGCTTCTCTCCCCCACTCAACTCTTTAAGCATCTTTGCAAACGGGATATTGTAATGCTGCAGAATCTGTTTATACGTCAAGCTTGCAAGATAGGTTGTCTTGAAAGCCTTATATAGGAAGTACACATCGAAGGCGATAATGAAATACGCTACCAGTGCCGGATGAAAAGGAGACATCCACAAAGGAAACGTTATGATTATCCAGGTTAACAGAGGAACGATAATATCGCTTGCATATAGAAATGCACGCGAGGTGCCAACACGTTCAAACATGGTTATATTATATCTCATTCATCTTTGCCATGCGTCGCAAATCATCTTGAAGGGACAGAAACTGCACCAGATTCCTACCTTTGGCTTAAACTCATTCTTCCGTATCTCTGTGGCCATTGTGATTATCTCTTCCTTCACCCTTATCAGATCTTCTGCGGTACGCTTCATCGTAACTCTCCCATCATCCTCCTGCAGGTAGTAAAAGGTCAGATTAACCTGATTAATGGGCCGGCTATACAACCCGCGATCAGTTGCAGCAAGCGCATATATGGAAAGCTGGAAGCTTTTTTGAAGCTCTTTATCGTCAGGCTTCTTGCCTGTCTTATAATCTATTATTTCAATCTCTCCGTTTGCTTCATCCACTCGGTCAATCTTACCGGTAATAAAGACATCATCACTTACCTTGATCTTAAACAGCTTCTCAAGAGAAATAATCTGTGAATGCGGAGGGTGGAACCTTGTCATAAACTGGGTAAGCAGGCGTATTCCTTCCGCCTTCATCTTCTGCTGATAGGCTTTCGATGAGTATCCTGCAGGCGACCACATAAGGTTGTAGATCTCAAGCAATCTCTCAAGTCCAATCGATGTGTTATGAATATACTCGCCATAAAATGACTGGAGTGTGCGGTGAATAGTATCTCCAAACGAAGCGGCTGCATTTGTTGGTGTTGGAATCTTCAGAAGATACTGGTATTTGTACTGCAATGGACACATCTTGTAGCTCTCAAGCTGTGAAAAGGAAAAGTTCTTTAAGAAATATTCCTCCGTCCGTTCGGCTGGTACCTGTTTTGCAAAATCAAACAAGCTCAACTGCACTTTTTGCACCTGTTTAACAGCCATCTGTTTTGCAACCTCTTCATTGCCCACAGTTTCTGCAACAAACGGCGACACTTTCCGCTCTCTTTTGCCATCCCCATAAAGAGAAGCTGAGGTGAGGTATAGATAGTCCATAGCCCTTGTGGCGCCTACATAAAACAGTCTCCGTTCTTCCTCTATATGATAATCTCCCTCGGGAAGCATCTCTTTTATGAGCTCTTGAGGAATTGGTATTGCCTCACGTTTTTCATAGGGTGGAAATCTCCCCTGTGCAAGATTAACTAGGAATACGACCGGAAACTCGAGACCTTTTGCAGCGTGAACAGTTAGTATGGAAACAGCGTCATATTTTGCTGCATCGGTTTCTGCTAAGGAAGGCGACTCACCCATCTCCATGCTCATGTCGATATAGTCAACAACTGCATAGAGCGATGCGTCTTCATACTGAAACTCAAACCGCTTCAGTTTATTAAAAAACTGCGATATACTCTGCACTATCTTTTCGTCTTTCTCACTCTCAACGCTTACCAGCTTCTGCAGGATGCCGCTATCTTCTAAAAAGGAATATACAATCTGCGCTCCTGTATGTGTCTTCATGAGCTCGCAGTGACGGTGGAGCATAGAAATAATCGTACATATCGCATCTTTAGTTTGCTGTGCTAGAAGGGGGAGATGTGTCCGGTAGTTTTCGTACTCGCTGTTCGATGGAGACTCTATCAGTTTTACATATACCTCACATGCTTCAAAGAGTGAGAGCGTTGCCCGTTTTGCAAATGCCATCAGCATGTTAACATCCCGCTGGCTAATACCAAAATGTCCCATACTCAACACCCGATACATACTTACCGAATCTTCTAGATTCGTAAGAACCTTCATATAGGCAATTATGTCCTTTATCTCAGGCTGCCTAAACAGGGTTGCCGGACCCAAAAAACGGTAGGGAACTCCCTCCTGCGCCATCGCAACAGTAAAAGGATCCGCATGATTATTAGCTCTCACGAGCACTGCAAAGTCTGAGAATTTGTACCCGTACTTTTTCTTCATCTCTAAAATCTCCCGTGTCACATACTCTGCCTCTTCTTCTCCAGAGCTGAGATGACGGAAATGGATATTGTCTTTTTTCTTTCCTTTCTGAGCAGTTAGCTGTTTTGATATACCCAGTCTCGCCTCAAGCGTATCAGGATCATTATGTTTAATGAGTTTATATGACGCATCAAGAATCGACTGATAGGAACGGTAATTTTTGTTTAGTGTTACCTGTCGCGCATTGGGATAATCATGCATGAAGGTCATAATGTTCGAGACCGAGGCTCCACGGAATTTATATATCGCCTGCGAGTCATCGCCTACAACAGAAAGGTTTGGATTAATCTGCGGCGGCGCGAGCAGCTTCACCAGTTCGTACTGAGCAATGTTTGTATCCTGAAACTCATCAACCAGTATATGCCGGTAGCGGTTACGGTACTCCTGCAGTTTATGTGGTCTTGTTCTAAAGAGAGTAAGCGTGTAATAAATGAGGTCGGCAAAATCAAACTGCCCTTCTTTAATCTTTAATTCCTGATATGTTCTGTACGCATACGCGAGTTCCTGATACTGCGCCTTCTGTTCAGCGAACACATCAGGATCCTGGTCGTCTTTTCTCGTGTATGATTCTACCCAGGATTCATATGTTTCGGGAGAGATGTCCTCATCTCGTAAGCGGGAAAAATGCTGCAATAGAGCTTCAATAAATTTTTGGGGGTTCCCGAGAGGACGGAAATATTCGAGCTTAAAGGCGAACAGGTGCTTGCGCATAAAAAGAATGTTCTCAGCTTGTGTCATTAGCGAGTATCCCCCGTTGAGTCCGATATGACTGCTTTCTTCTTTTAGGATCTGATCTGCAAACGAGTGAAACGTGCCGATCTTCATCTGAAAAAAACCATACGGAATTTCGATATCAACCCGCTCTTCCATTTCATGTGCTGCTTTTTCTGTAAAGGTCAGTGCAAGGATCTCTTCAGGCTTCGCAATGTTATTCTTTATTAAATGATTAATACGTTCTACAATCACCCGGGTTTTCCCAGTTCCTGCCCCTGCAACTATCAGCAATGGCCCACCAGTATGGGTTACTGCTATTTGTTGTTCTTCATTTAACTGTTCTGAGTGCTCTGCCATAATGAATGGGAATGTGCATTAAGTATACCCGTACCTTCATCGATTGAAAAGAACAATTGTTCACTTTCGCCGCTATTATTTTCCCATTTTTACTCTACAATGAATATATGACGACTCATACTATCCGAGAATACGACCCTCAAGATATTCAGGCTGTCGAGAAGTGCATTCACGAACTTCATACGTTTCATCATCTGCTCGATCCGAAACGAATTGAGTCGCTCGAATATGCGAGTGAATATTTAAAGAAGCTTCTTAAACGCTGTGAAGAAAAGACCGGTAAGGTGTTTGTTGTTGAGATACATGAAGAGATTGTCGGAATGATCTCAGTACTAATCGAAGGGGATGCCTCCCATCACCATCTGAAGAAACATGCACATATTAATGACCTTATCATTCTCCCTGAACACCGGGGTAATGGATTGAGTAAGATGCTGCTTGAAAAAGCAGAAGAGTATGCAAAAAGCATGCGTGTAACGTTCATTGATACTGCCATATATTTGAATAACGGGAAAGCTCTAAAAGCCTACACAAGAAACGGCTACTTTGAACATGCGATTATTCTCAGGAAGATGGTTTAAGTCACACTACCCGCCCGAAGTTTTCTCAAGGGCGGGGCCTAGGCGGAGTCGTACTTTGAAGATTTCGAAGAACGATCCGGTTATAACCATGTATAGTATACCACATTTACTCCTTCAAAACCCTCGCACTTAATCATTGAACCTCAGGCATTTGATTCTTGAACCCTGTTAAAATGGCAGTGGAAACGAAAACAATTGTAAACAGCAAATTAGGCAGAATTCCTCTGAGCGAGCATTTTCCACGTGATAAAGAATAGTATCGGCGTAAATGAACCAGGGAAGAGAATGAGAATCTCACGCGCGATTGGACGGATGAATACACTTACTAACACTGTAATAATGAGAACCGTAAACTCAACTATTACATAAAAAAGAAATAGTTTAAGCCTCACTCCTTTTGTCACCTTTGCACTTAACTGCAGCGCTTCCTTAATGCCCATTTCTCTGAGAAGTACTGGAAAAATAGTCTGAGAATATTTGAGGAAAAAGTATATTCCTGGAATGATAAATGCGATAAGGCCTGCGAAAATAACAACAGTCAAAATAACCATTGTCAGAAGAATGATCGGCAACCGTTTTACGGTAAAAAGCGTCGATTTAGCAATGGAGATACTGCTGTCATTATCAGTGTGTTCCAGGTACATATAGAGCGTAAGCGCGATAATGAATGAAATAAAGCTTATGGCTATGTCCACGAGAGTTACCGTAAACCGTGTGCTGAAATGGGGGATTATTATCTTGTTAAGAAGCGAGATTATGGCTAGTACCAAGTAGCAGGGAAAGATAATAAAAAAATGCCTGCGATAGAGCTCATATGCCTGCCGAGGAATCGGACGTAACCGGAATGTTTTTTTACGACCTCGCATAACGTTCTATTTATAATTGCTTTTTATAATTTTAAGTGATTTTTGTTAAATGCAAGTAATATTTTCTCTCCTCGTCAGAAAAATGCTCGATCGAATATCTTAACATGGTGCGAGGCATAATGCACGCATATTTATCCAGAAAAGACTTTTCAACTGTAACATCCCGCTTACCAACTTCCCTTAACATCCACCCCACTGCTTTATGAATAAGATCCTCTTTATCGCCTAATAGGATCTCGGCTATGGCGAGTGTGTCTTTATAATCGTTGTGGGCGATGAAAGCAAATGTTGAGATAATTGCAATTCTCCTATCCCATAAAGAATGAGATCGGGCAAGAGTATACAGTTTCGAGCGTGAGCGAGTTAAAAGATATGTCCCAACAATTCGAGGAGCCGACACATCCACAAGATCCCAACTGTTTACCCTTCCCCTATGCTGCATGTAGAAATCATAGATAACCTGCTGATTTTTCGTTTGCTTAAACTGTTCGCAGAGTATAAGCAGGCAAGTAAGTCGATGTTCATGTATAGGGCTGTTAAGCAGAATATCGATCGCCTGCAGTGAAATGTCCTTACATAGTCGAGCAACTTTTCTCCGATCGGGCACTGTAACGCCGATGAACTGGTCCCCCTCGCCATACTGTCCTTTGCCAGTCTTAAAAAACCTTAATGATGTCTTTGCTCTTTCGGGGGACGCATACCGAGCAAGCTCTTTCTTCACAACCTCGGCACCCTCTTGTCCACTCATATCTTAAAGAGCAACTGTCGTTGATGATCATCAATATTGATAAAATCATCTGCCATCTCAATCAACTCATGATTAGCAGTTTTTTTGAATGCTACAACCTCCACCAGACACCCTTGCGCCTGTTGTAGATAGTTAACAACGGGACGGAAATCACCATCGCCTGAAACAAGTACAATCGAATCCACTTTTTCCCCTAAACGTATTGCGTCCATCGCAATTCCAACATCCCAGTCTCCCTTTTTTGCACCACCAAAAAATATCTGGAGAGTTTTTTCTTTTACCTCAAATCCTGCACTATTTAACGCGTCAAAAAAATCATTTTTTTCTTCAGATGGATCCGCCTTTACAACATATGCAATAGCACGCACCAAGAGACGCTTCTGCACTGCAAGAGCAAGCAGATTCTTATAATTAACTCTGGCATGATACAGATTTTTGGCAGAGTGATACAGATTTTGAACATCTACTAAAACAGCTACTCTTTGATCACGGTTTCTAACTATCATAAAAAAATAAACTTAAGTAATTATGTGTATTGTACAACAAAGTAGCAGCTATCGAACCAAAGTAAACATAGAATCACACCTTCATAAATGGGGTATAATTGCGATGTGCAAAAAACTACGACCCCTTCAAGACATGTAGGTGTATACGGATTTATCGTGAATACAGATAACCGGTTTCTTTTAGTAAAAAGAAACAAAAATGACAGT
>CAZLAJ010000041.1:0-8959 GCA_964557525.1 uncultured Gammaproteobacteria bacterium
CTTCGGCGGGGGATGCTTCTGGTGTACCGAAGCTATATTTCAAAAACTGAAGGGTGTGCTATCTGTAAAACCAGGATACGCAGGTGGAACAACAGAAAAGCCAACATACGAGGAAGTCTGCATGGGGAATACCGGTCACGCCGAGGTGATCGAGGTTACATACGACCCGACAATAATTTCATATCTAACTTTACTTGATGTCTTCTTTCATACACACAACCCAACCACACGAAATATGCAGGGACATGATGTGGGCTCCCAATATCGTTCCATAATCCTCTACACATCTCCCGATCAACAAAAAGAAGCTGAGGAATATATTCAAAAACTAAATGCTGATAAAGAGTATCCCAACCCGATTGTTACCGAGGTTGCACCCTTAACCATGTTTTACGAAGCTGAAGAGTATCACAAAAACTACTACACAAAAAACCCAAATAATGCGTACTGTTCGTACGTAATAACACCCAAGATTAGTGAGTTTCAGGAACGATATACACAACTGAAAAAGTAATTCGAAACTTTATCTATCTTCTCTTCATTTGTAATGAGACTGCATTTAACGATTTTCATATCCTAAGAGGTGAATCCCATCACGTTCCACTTACCTTTTCTATGAAGATGAAGAGTAGGTAGTAGGCTAATAAGAAAAAGCCTTCTCTTTTCGATATGCCATTTTTTGTTCTTGCAAGGAGATAAAAGAGAGTGAAGCCAACGACCATCAAAAAAAGGGTTGGGTAAAATCCTTTTGCAAGAACCACCTCGCCTCCCGCAAGAATAGTAAACAATCCAAACAAAAACGTATTAGCGGCGGCTGATCCAACATAATCTCCGAGTGCAATATTTTTTTCTTTTGCAATAGTCGCACGTATTGCAATCGATAGTTCAGGCAGGTTAGTCCCCAAAGCAAGCACGAACAATCCTAAAAAGAACGGTGAGATATTAAAGCTTGTGGCGTAGTAGACGGTATAGCGTACTATCATGATGCTGGCAAGAAAGACGCACCCAATTCCTACCGCTATCTTTGCCAATTCTTTTCGTATATGTGGCGCATTCACAACTGCCTCTACAGTTGAATGGTTAAATATTCCCTTTTTTCTTTCAACAAACAGAAAGAGAATACAGTACATCATCATCGCAACAACACCCTCTGCCATAGTCACTTTCATATCTAGCACAGCTAACACGGGGACGACAAACACAGCGAATGAAAGAAAGAGTGTTGCCGACGTTATATGCTTCCCAATCTGCAGTCCATTTCCAAATATTGCAAGCAGGGGGATGATGAAGAAAAAAATTACGACAATGCCGCCAATCAAATCTCCCACAAACAATTCAGGCTGATGGTTGATAACGCTCGTCACTCCCAGTCCGATTTCCGGAGTAGAGGTAAGCATACCCAGCACAAAAAATGAGACAGCGAACGAAGATAGTCTCAGTAGTCGTGAAAACCGAGAGGCGGATGACACAATGAGGCCGGTCGCAAGCCAGAGAAGAATGTATGCATTGATATATACAAACAAATGAAAGATAGGCATTTATTCAGTATATCAACTTTAAAAAATCACGCTTGCATCGTGGACATACGGGTAAATTGTCTATAACATATGGATATGGCAACTCAGCTCTCATACCTTAGCCATCTTGGTATCATTGCTCTATTCCCTCTTATCTTCTACATTATTCATTTTCGAAACTGGAAGAAAATGCATATTCACACAGTGTTAATCACCCTACTTATCGTTTCTCTTCCCTACGTTCTGTTCGACTGGGTTGGAGCCCAGATTGGCTTGTAGACGTATAACACTCAAAGAATTATAGGAATATATGTGGAAGATCTCCCGATAGAAGAAGCGCTCTTTTTTCTCATAATACCCTTCTCAACTCTCTTTATTTGGGCAACCATATTTTCACACCGAAGCCGTAGAGAGCTTGTATCATTTTTACTTCACCATTGCAAACAATAGCATGCTCTACCTATTTTTTTGTATTGCTCTATGCGTAATAAACATTTTTCTACAACACGTTCTGTATGTGCAGATAAGTAGCAAAAAAATGTTTTTGATTTTTCAGATTATTGTTTTTGTACTCATACTCTCAACCGAATCTCTTTCTTCCTCGCTTAGTCTCATTCACTACTCTAACCAACATGTCCTCCCGTACCGTATAAATAACATTCCCCTAGAAACAGTACTATTCGGATTTAATCTCGTCAGGAGTGAGATCATCATATTTGAGTATATAAAAGAGAGATCATTAAGGCGGACAAAGAAGATGACGAAAGAATATGAACTATAATACAAGAATGAATAAGCGCACACTCTTACTAATATGTGGACTGCTCTGCATCGCATCGTTCTTCATCTTCACGTTAATTGTGAGGACTGATGTGCTTCGCACGGTCGACTTCACCCTAACAGTAAAGGTGCAGGATAGGCTACCACAAAAAATA
This sequence comes from uncultured Gammaproteobacteria bacterium, assembly GCA_964557525.1. Lineage (GTDB taxonomy): Bacteria > Patescibacteriota > Microgenomatia > UBA1406 > GWC2-37-13 > CAZLAJ01. Next base: position 2,453 of record CAZLAJ010000041.1, read on the forward strand.
TACCGCCTGTTCTATCTCATAACGGAGAGTGCACGGTTTGAGATAGTAATTCTGTCTCTCATCGTGCTCCTTACTATTCTAAAGAAGTGGAGACTACTCTTATTGGCGCTTTTCCTATTCTTCACTGGTCATGTGGTGGAGTATATAGGTAAGATCTTTCTTGATCAACCACCTCCACCGTTTATGTTTTATAAAGTTCCCAATAATATGAACTGGTTTCCGGCAGCATACAGCATTGAAGGGAACTCATACCCTTCCGGTCACGCAATGCGGGCGGTATTCATCGCCGGGATGCTTATGTTTGCAATAGGCATAAACAAACGGATACCAACGTATGCGCAGTATGGAGGTTATGTCGTGTTGTGTGTTTTTGCCGCAGCAGTCTGCATGGGAAAGATTGCGCTCGGCCAACACTGGACAACTGACGTCATAGCCGGCGGATTAATCGGCGCTGGCATTCTCTTTATCTGGCTATCACAAGCAACAAAAAACTTGTAACCTCCTTCCATATCTTCCTAACATTTCGTACACTTATAGCGTATGCACAACCATCTCGATGCACTTCGCAACAAGTCTCTCATGCTCATCTTCGCATACGCGCCTGCGGGCTTCGGTCACTTGAGGGTAACAAACGCACTCTATCAAGGCCTGCCACATGATGTTGACCCCATACTTCTCGGAGCTCAGGATAAATCAATTACTCTCCTTCATCGCATCGGAAGCATCTACTACTTTACGCGGGCAATCTATGAATGGATCCAGAGCGGTTTTGCTGAAGATGTTATGACAAAGACGTACCGTGCATATCTTCGCACCCACACCACCATTCTGTACCAACAGATAAACACAATCCTTGATCAGCAACTTACACTTCCGGAAACCATTCTCATCGTTGCAACACATTTTGGACTTGCGCATCAAATCGCTGCCATTAAAGATCGGCTCGTAAACGAGCGAAGGGTAAGAATTATTCTCGTAGTCCAGGTAACTGACGACAGTCCGCAACAGATGTGGTATGTAAACGGCAGCGACCTTACACTTGTTCCGAGTGAACATACCAAGCTATGTTTGGAGGAGTACGGCCGCAGTGTAGGTCTTAAGCCAGTAAAGTTTGTTGTGAACTCTTACCCGCTCAGTCCAACCCTCGCACATGCTCTCACCGAGGGACAGATAGAGAACCGAAAAGAACAACTCACCATTCAAAAGGATGCACCAATCAACATACTGATCCCCATTTCCGGAGCCGCAGTTGGCACTCACTACTTTACCGTTCTCATCGATGAACTGTATAAAAAATCGCACCGTTTCTCATTTCATATTGTCGCAAAGGCTGCTCCCTACACCCAAAATTTCATATACGAAATGAATAGCCGATCATACGTAAAGCTGTACAGCTCCGCGATAGACAAAGAAGTAATAGATAAGTACGAAGAAGTGTACCGACAGGAAGTTATCGCCCTTGAGGTTACCAAACCAAGCGAACAAGCATTCAAAGCACTGCTCAACTCCGAACAGAGAGGAGGAAGTATACTACTTTTTACAGAACCCATAGGAAGACAAGAGCACGATAACTTAAGCTTTTTACGACGCCACCATCTCATACCACTCAAATCAGAAGAACGAGAACTATTCACTCTATCCCAACACGACACAGATCCCCATCTGCCCAAAGATACTATATTCCTTGAAAAAGCTCACCGCTGGAGAGGGCTTCCTCTCCCACACAATCCCTATACAGCGGCATCATTTATCTGGTGGAGTCTCAGAAACTCAGTTATGCAACAGATGACTCGCTCTAGCCATTCAGCAGACCGTAAAGATGTGGAAGAGCTCAGTCCTCACGGTGTCAGAGAATTCTGGGAAAAAATATCTGATATCATTTAACTATGAACAGGCTACGCATATTCCAGTACTCTCCTCTCGTGCTCGGCATCGTCGGAGTCTGTACTGGACTTATCCTCATCTTTCTCATTCTTTTCACCCCGTCGATCCCCTCTTCGAATAACAGAGCAGCACCTACACCAACCAAAGAAAATACCGAAGATACAAAAACAAAGCAGTATCCCAAAAATACGCAGCTGCCTAAACTCGCAGAGTCAACTCTCACCACACCTCCGAGCATAATGATCGATTCATATACTGAATCCCTCAATACAAAAAGTCTCACTCCTCCCAAGCCTCTCATTGTATACAACGTAGTATCGGTAACAGACGAAAGAGTCCGCTCGAAACTCTACAACATATTAGGATCTAACCCTGTTGTAAAAGAGTATGGTTCACAGACTATAGCTACCGCCACCACCTCCACATCAATGCGAACCCTCGCAATAAACCGGAGCACCGACTCATTTAGTATAATTGCGACCGACGGTATTCCACTGGGTGATGGTGATCGTGACAACGCACTCGTCTCATTTGCACAGTCACTCGGATATACCGGCCAAACGGTTACCATCTCAGCTTCATACAAACGACAAAGCACGCCTGATCTCACCTTCTATGAGCTCCGCCATTCCTGGGCAAAGTTAAACGCTCCGTATTTAAGTGCATACGGCATCGAGAATACCCAGGGGTTAACAAAACCTTCCACATTGAACCTAACTTCTCAGTCTGACAACTGGCAGAAAAATGCGGATATTGTATCCACATCGGACGGTACTGACGGATATAATCGACGTTCAGACTTCAACACGCTCACCATTGCTGTACATGACTCCTCTTCACGTGTATATGCAGTACAGTCGACTCTTAAACACCTGAACGCTTCAGGAATTGATACCACTATCACCTACGAAGCAGCCAAACAGCTGCTTGACCGCAAACAAGAAGCTATCTTGCTCGTCAAACCCGCAGGACAGGGTGTCGTGGCCTGGAACAAAGTGTTCCCCAATAACAGAGCACAAGCTAAAAAAGCAGTTATCGACGATGCAGTGCTCGCATACCTGGATCCTACCTCACTCCCTTCCAGAACTCTCGAGCCCTACTGGATAATGACCGGCACTATGGAACTTGCCAGTGGATATCGTAGCGCGTTTCTCTCAGCGGTGCCAGCGGGGATGAAGGCAACCCCCAGGGCCCAACTGATAGATCTTCTCATTCCACCCGCATATGCCAGAGGAACTCAGCAATCAAGCTTCGAGATAGGCACACCAAGTGGACAGATTACACCAACTACACCCGCAAGCACAGAAAAGCCAGTTGAGGCGGCAAACTGCGCGCCCTCATCATCTGACTTAAATCCCATATACGATGTTAATAATATGAAGATTGGGTACTTTGATCCGTTCTTTAAGAACAGGCCTGCAGCTCTCATGGGCGGCTATCCGCATGAATGGTACTACATTCCCACCCGACCTGTTAACTTCGATCAATTCATGAACGATTACGCGGTGATAAAACAGGACTTTAATCGCATTCTTGCAGTAAACGCCGGAGAGTCTGCCGGATCATTAACGAGAGTATTTGGAAGAACAATGGATATTTTATCGAAAGATATTCTCGCACACGCAACATCCTTCTGCCCGACACGAATGACGGGAGCATCCCCAACACTCTTTGTCTACTCTCAGTCAACAACACCAATCACTGTTAATATGAAAGATATACGTATAACATATTCAGACCCACCACTCACATCAGATCAATGGTCCACACAACCACTTACTCAGTCAAGATACTACTACGAATATGAAAAAGGCCAGTTCACTCAGGCGCGACAAGGGTGGAACACTCGCAAGAGTGAGTTGAACAAACTCGTAAATCACATTGCATCAAAACTGGCGTTTACTCAGATTGAGAGAGAACGACTCCTCTTTGAACTCAATCATGCCGCATCGGATATTTTCAATGAGAACATATTTATAGGACTCATAGACGCTCAGGAGATTAACGAAAAAATACCACTACATGTAAGCAGCGCATCAGTAACGGTTTCCCGGTACCATTTCGCTGTAACCCCGGCAAGGAGCATCAAACCGGAAGAGCCATCCTTTGCTCAGGTAAACCGCACTGGGTCATATATCCTGGAGTTGGGCGCCACATCTCAGGAAAGATAGCAACAAATTCCATATGATACTGTATCTGCTTAGACACGGAGAAACAGAAAGTAATGCGGAAAACATCCACCAATCTCTCGATACTCCGCTCTCAGTTCGCGGTATACGCCAATCCAACGAAGCTATACATAAACTGAAAGACAGAGATATTGACATCATCATTACCAGCCCCCTGCCCCGAGCAAAAGATACCGCAACAATACTTTCTGACACACTCCACATATCAATGATTGAAAACAACGATCTCAGGGAAAAACAGAACCCCTCCATCATTATTGGCAGAAAGAAATACGACACAGATGTATTACAGATTAAAAAGGAAATCGAAAAAAATTACCACAATCCAAACTGGAAACATTCAGATGAAGAATCATACTTTGATCTGCATAAACGAGTAAATACAGTTATTACCTGGATCACACAGTCCTCGTACCGCAATCCACTAATTGTCACTCATGAGGTTATTATCAAGATGTTTACCGCATCTATCCTTTTCGGACCCAATCTCAACTCTCACCTCTTTTGGGATTTCTACTCTCATATACATATTGCAAACTGCAGCCTAACGATCTGTCGCTTTGAAAACGGTTGGAAACTCGAGATGCTTGGGTCTGTATAGTCAACTACAGTAACGTCTCTTTTCTACAAGATGATGTACTCTCTTACTCTTGATGTAATTTGCATATTTGCAAATGATTTGCAATAATATGAGTATGCATCGGCAAGACAAACATGCCATTTTTCAGGAATGTAGAATTAGACGGACTCCTGCAAGACTCGCCGTACTAAACACCCTTGGAGACTATCCAATCTCTGCATACCAGATTGCAACGAAACTAAAAAAAGAAGGGGTCGTGGTAGACCTTGCCTCTATCTACCGCACGCTTAATCTATTTGTTGAACATAAGATTGCCCATGCAGTATCTACCGGCGACAATGTACAGCGATTTGAACTTGTGGACGACTCATACCATCACCATCACGTAATCTGTTACCTCTGCGGCGACATAGAAGATATTCAAATGAATGAAACAGTACTTTTAAAGGAAATCTCCTCAAAAACCGACTGTCGCATCGACCACCATCATATTGAGTTCTTTGGCACCTGTGCAAATTGCCAAAAGAGAAAGAAAAAAATATGAGAGCGCTCATAGTGTTACTATTATTAGCCATTCTGGGAGCTGTAATAGTCAGCATATTTCGCATTAATGACAGCGGTAAACCAAATAGTCTGACTGTCTCTGCATCTTTTTACCCGCTCGCTTACTTCGCTCATCAAATCGGCGGAGCGCGTATAACTGTGAATACAATAACGCCAAACGGTGTTGAGCCACACGATTATGAGCCCACAACCCGAGATATTATAAAACTTAAGGCGTCATCTCTCGTTCTCATTATGGGAGATGGGTTTGAGCCATGGGCTCAACGTGCGGGTGTGTTGAGCGATGGTGCGATCATTTCGATAGAACATGAGCTTCAGTCAAGCATCATCCAAAAATCAGATAGACCAGACCCTCATCTCTGGCTTAGTCCACGAATTGCTGAACAGATGACTGATTTGATCCAACGAGAATTAACCAGACAGGATCCGAAAGGAAGAGGAGTATACGCAGCAAATGCACTCAAATTAAAACAGCGCCTGCAGCTGCTTGATCAAAGCTACAGAAAAGAGCTTGCTGTATGCGAAACTCGGAATCTGATCACCTCCCACGCTGCATTCTCATATCTTGCGGCGGAGTATGGATTGACACAAGTGGCAATTTCCGGCATGTCACCAGAGGAAGAACCTTCGCTCAAAGATCTCACTACACTCGTCGATTATGCACGATCCCATTCGGTGCATTACGTCTTTGTTGAAACACTTACATCTCCAAAGTTAGCTGAGACTATGAGCAGAGAGGTGGGAGCGCAAACCCTTGTTCTTAATCCGATTGAAGGGCTTACTGATGAGGAGATGAAAAACGGTTCTGATTACTTTACTATTATGGAGGCGAACCTTAACAGTCTCCGCCTTGGACTATTATGTCAACCGACCACTCAATAAACAGTATTGAAGTAAACGACGTATCCTTTTCGTACGGGAATACACCGGTACTAGAAAATGTCTCCCTTACGGTGCATAAGGGTGACTATCTAGGGATTATCGGCCCCAACGGCGGCGGAAAAACAACCCTTCTTAAAATCATGCTGGGACTACTCATTCCACAAACAGGCACTGTCAAACTGTTTGGTACAAACAGAAATGAGTTCAAACAGTGGCAGAAAATAGGATACGTACCACAAAAAGCTGTCAACTTTGACTCGCACTTCCCAGCGACTGTTTATGAAGTAGCCGCAATGGGACGTATTGCAAGACGTGGTCTTATGCGCTCACTCACCAAAATAGACCATAATGCGATACAAAAAGCACTTGAAGAAGTTGAGATGGCAGAACATCGAAATACTCTTATCA